>NZ_JAWJTG010000021.1:0-77223 GCF_032911605.1 Stenotrophomonas mexicanensis | reverse complement strand
CGGCACTACCCGTATCACGGCAGCTTCGCGATCACCTTGATCTCGAACTGGAACCCGTACAGCCAGGTCACGCCGATGCCGGTCAGGGTCGGGTGCGGCGCCTCGCCCCAGTACTCGGGCACGATCGCCCAGGCCTTCTCAAAGTTCTTCTCGGGGTCGACCAGGAACACGGTCACGTCGACCACGTCATCGAAGCTGCAGCCGGCGGCGGCCAGCACCGCGTTGAGATTCTCGAAGGCGCGGCGCACCTGGGCTTCGAAATCCGGTTCGGGCGAGCCGTCCTCGCGGCTGCCGACCTGGCCGGAAACGAACAGGAAGCCGTTAGATCGGATCGCTGGCGAGTAGCGGTTGCGCTCGTACAGGGCCTGGCGGCCGGCGGGGAAAACGACATCGCGCTGTGACATGGGAAGGAACCCGTGGGAAAGAACGCCATCCTCCCCGCCAGCGCTGTCTGGATAAACCGCGATGATCGGCCTAGATTGATTGCCAATTCCAAACAATCATGGCCAGCCATGGACCGTTTCGAGGCGATGCGCGCCTTTGCCCGGGTAGTGGAAACCGGCAGCTTCACCCGCGCCGCGCAGACCCTGCAGATCAGCCGCACCACGGCCACCCAGCTGGTGCAGCAGCTGGAGGCGCACCTGCGGCTGCGGTTGCTCAACCGCACCACGCGCCGGGTCAGCGTCACCGCCGATGGCGCGGCCTATTACCCGCGCATCGCCCGTCTGCTGGCCGAGCTGGAAGAGGTGGAGGGCGGGCTGGGCGACGCGGCCACCCAACCGCGCGGACGCCTGCGCGTGGATGTGCCCGGGCCGTACGCGCGCTTGCGGCTGGTACCGGCGCTGCCGGATTTCCAGGCGCGCTACCCGGAGATCCAGCTGGACATCGGCGTGAGTGACCGCGAGGTCGACGTCATCGCCGACAACGTCGATTGCGTGATCCGTGGTGGCACTCCAGCCGACCCGGCGCTGGTGGCGCGGCCGCTTGCTGCGCTGCCGATCGGCTTCCACGCCAGCCCGGGCTATGTGCAGCGCTTCGGCGTGCCGACCGACCCGCGCGCGCTGGAAGGGCCCGATCACCACATGGTCGGTTTCCTCAGCCCGCGCAGTGGCCGCGCCCGCATGTTCACTGCACAGCGTGGCGATGAGCGCGTCGAGGTGCAGGGCCGCTATACGGTCGGCTTCGACGACGGCAACGCCTATCTGGCGGCTGCGTTGGCGGGGCTCGGCGTGGTGGCTCTGCCCAGCTACATGGCCGAACCGCACGTGGCGCGTGGTGAGCTGCTGCCGCTGCTGCGGGACTGGCAGCTGCCACCGATGCCGATGCATGTGATGTTCCCGCCCAACCGGCACATGAGCCAGCGGCTGCGGGTGTTCATTGATTGGGTGGTGGAAGCGTTGGGGTGAGCGCATCGGTCGCGTGCGAAAATCCGGCTGCACATACTGGAGAACGCACACCCTGATGAGCCGCATCGTCGCACTGGATACCGAAACCACCGGCATCTCCCACCGCCTGGGGCACCGGGTGATCGAAATCGGTGCCGTCGAACTGATCGATGGCCAGCTCACCGGCCGCCAGTTCCACACCTACCTGCAGCCGCAGCGCAAGGTGGACTGGGGCGCGCAGCGCGTGCACGGCATCAGCGACGCGATGCTGGTGGGCAAGCCGCTGTTCTCCAGCAAGGCCGCCGAGCTGCTGGAGTTCCTGCGTGGCAGCGAGATGGTCGCGCACAACGCCACCTTCGATGTGGGCTTCCTGGACAACGAGCTGCGCCTGGCTGGCATCCCCGGCACGCTGGCCCAGCATTGCCGCGTCACCTGCAGCCTGAAGCTGGCGCGCGGGCGCTGGCCGGGTCAGGGCAACAAGCTGGATGATGTGCTGCAGCGCCTGCGCATTCCCGGCAACCGGGGCCTGCATGGCGCATTGAAGGATGCGCACCTGCTGGCCCAGGTGATTCCGCATCTGCGCTGAGGCCTGGTCGCCGTTACATCAGCCGCAACCAGCGCTCGATCATTGCCACGCCACATGCCACCCCGTCCTCACTGTTCATCGCCACGCCCAAGGCCGCCGCGCGTGCGCGTGTTGCTTCGGTTTCAGCGAAGGTGATGGCTGCTGCCAGCGCTGCTGCATCCAGTCGCTTCGGTGACAACGGTGCCGGTGCTACGCCCAACCGATACAGGCGATCGGCCCAGAAGAACTGATCTGCGGCGAACGGCATCACCAGTGAAGGAATGCCGGCGCGGCAGGCCGAATGCGTGGTGCCGCTGCCACCGTGGTGGATGGCGAATGCGCAACGCGGGAACAGCGCTTCGTGTGGGGTCGGGCCCAGGACGAAGACAGAATCGGGCAAGCGCATCGCAGGCAGTCCCACCCAGCCGGGAAACAGCAGGACACGGCGTGGTGCCAACGCCTGCAGCAGGGCCGGCAACACGCGTTCGCGATCAAAGCCGGTCATGCTGCCGAAGCCCAGATAGACCGGCGGCGGTCCGGCGTCGAGGAAGGCGTGCAGATCGGCCGGCGGCGTCCAGGGCGCATCAGGAAACCGCCATTGGCCACAGACGATGTGGTCGGCCGGCCAGTCCGTCGGTGGCGGCAGCAGCTGCGGCGAGATGCCATAGAGCATCGGCAGGCCGGACCACAGCGAGCGGCGCGGCGATTGCCCCAGCTGCTTGCGGGCCTCGTTGATCGGCTGGCGGAACTGGCGCCAGATCAGGCCGTTGACCAGCCCATAGCTGGCCCGGTTCAACCAGCCCGGCGAGCGTCCCGGCGGCAGGAACGGGGAGCGGAAGGCACGCGTCGGGGTCAGTGGAATCATGCCGGTCCCGATCACCGGCAGACCCCGGCGTTCGCCCACACTCATGCCGACAAAGGCCGCCAGCCCACCTGTCAGAATCGCGTCGCAACCCTCGGCCGCCGCGTCCGCCTGCCGCATCCAGCCAGTGACATGCTGCAGCGCCATCCGTGCCAGTCCGCTACTGGCGGCGGCAACACCGTTGCCACGCGAGACCAGCGCGACCACTTCGTCATGGATATCACCTTCCAGGGACGCATGGGGCACATTCAGCGCCTGCGCGCTGCCCAGCGTGCCGCCATCGGCCAGCAGTGTCACCTCGTGGCCTGCGCCAATCAGCCCATGGCAGAGCATGGCCAGCGGACGCGTATCGCCTTCGGTTCCGTAGGTCAGGGCCAGCAGCCGCATGGAAAGCTCCGCAGTGAACCGGGCCAGTATGCCGGTTGGTGGGCTCCCGGCCCTCCCGGTTCAGTCCCAGCCTGTGGGTAACTTGCGCAAGTGCTTGAACCCGTGCATAATGCGCGGCTCGCTGTGTCCGGTTTTCTACCGGGCGGCGCCCCCGGGAGCACGTCCCCGGCCGCCCAACGCCAGCGTAACCCTTTGATTCTCTTGACGTGTGGTGGGCAACCATCGAGGCCGCCGTCTCCCGGGCTACGGGCTGACACAACTTACTATCGAGGTGCGCAATGTCCCGCGTATGCCAGGTTTCCGGCAAGCGAGTGCAGACGGGTAACAACGTCTCGCACGCCAACAACAAGACCCGTCGTCGTTTCCTGCCGAATCTGCACGAGCGCCGCTTCTGGGTTGCCAGCGAAAACCGCTGGGTGAAGCTTCGTGTTTCCGCGCATGCACTGCGCACCATCGACAAGAACGGTATCGATTCCGTTCTGGCTGAGCTGCGTGCGCGCGGCGAAAAGGTCTGAGGAGTAGACGATCATGGCAGGCAAGCGCGATAAGGTCCGTATGATTTCGACCGCTGGTACCGGTCACTTCTACACGACCGACAAGAACAAGAAGAACACCCCGGGGAAGATGGAATTCTCCAAGTACGATCCGGTCGTGCGCAAGCACGTCCCGTACAAGGAAGGCAAGATCAAGTAATCCGCAAGGATTGCTGATCCCCGCGAAGAAACCCGCCCTTGTGGCGGGTTTTTTCATGCCTGGCATCCAGAGGGTGGGTGCCAACCTTGGTTGGCACGCCGTCCCCACCCCCGGTAGGTGTCGACCTTGGTCGACACGCTGTCCCCCCACCCGGTAGGTGCCAACCTTGGTTGGCACACTGCTTCAAAGCAGTCGAGCGTGGCTCGACTCTACACACCCCGCTGGGCAGAATGGCCCATCACCTCCCGACGGGCGACGCGATGCTGTTCGAGTGGTTGCTGGGTTCCTACCTGCTGCTGATCGACTGGCTGATCCGGCTGGTCGCGCTGTGCTGGATTCCCACCCGCACCACGCCGGGGGCGGCGCGCAGCTGGCTGCTGCTGGTCGGCTTCGTGCCACTGCTGGGCCTGCCGCTGTACCTGCTGTTCGGCCACCCGTGGCTGTCGCGCGAGCGCATCCGCCGCCAGGCCGAGGCCTCGCAGGTCATCCGCGAGGAACAGGCGCTGCAGCATCGCCTGCGCTGGACCCCGCAGCCGGACACTGCCTGCGCCGAGATCGTGCCGCTGGTGCAGCGCCAGGGCGACTTCATGCCGGTGCACGGCAACGCGGTGGACCTGCTGACCGACTACGACGAATCGCTGCACACGCTGATCGCCGACATCGACCAGGCTGAAGACCGCGTGCACCTGCTGTACTACCTGATGTTCGATGACGCGGTGGGCGAGGCGGTGGTCGAGGCGCTGCAGCGCGCAGCGGCGCGTGGTGTGCAATGCCGCGTGCTGCTCGACGCAGTGGGTGCCAAGCGTGGCCTGCGCGCCTATCGCAAGCGCCTGCAGGCGCGCGACATCGAAGTGCGCGCGATGCTGCCCGGCGGCCTGCGCTGGCGCCGCAGCGGGCGCATGGACCTGCGCAACCACCGCAAGATCGCGGTGATCGACAACGAGGTGGCCTACGTCGGTTCGCAGAACCTGGCGGGCCCGCAGTTCGTGCCCGGCCACCCGAACCGCGAACTGGTGGCGCGCGTGCGTGGCCCGGCGGTGGCGCATCTGGAAGCGGTGTTCGCCAGCGACTGGTACATGGAGACCGGCCAGCGTCTGGACGTGATCGCCGATGTGCCCGAATGCAGCGACGACATCGCCACCCAGCTGCTGCCCAGCGGCCCGGCCTACCCGTACAGCAACGCGCGTGATGCGGTCGCGGCACTGATCCATCTGGCGCGGCGGCGGCTGGTGATGGTCACGCCGTACTTCGTGCCGGACGAAGCCACGTTGAGCGCGCTGCGCATTGCGGCGTTGTCCGGCGTGCAGGTGCAGCTGATCCTGTCGGCCAGCAACAACCAGCGGCTGACCTCGTGGGCGCAGGAGGCGTACTACGACGAGCTGCTGCGCTGTGGCGTGCGCATCGCCCTGTACGAACCGCAGTTCCTGCACGCCAAGCACATGAGCGTGGACGAGGACATCGCCGTGCTCGGCTCGATCAACATGGATATCCGCTCGTTCGCGCTGAATGCCGAGATCGGCCTGATCTGCTACGACCGCGCGCTGGTGAAGCAGTTGTGCGAGATCGAGAATGGCTACCTGCGTGAATCGCGGCAGCTGGATCTGCAGCAATGGCGCAGCCGCCCCACGTGGAGGCGCAGCCGCGAGGGCATCGCACGGCTGGCCGATGCGTTGATGTAAGGCAATGCCGGCCGCCCATTTCGGCAATCCGGCCTGTCATCGCCGATGGCCTACAATCGGCACATGACTGATTCACCGCGTAATGGCGAACTGGACCTGGCAATCATCGGTGGTGGTGCGGCCGGGGTGCTGGTGGCGATCCAGGTATTGCGCCAGGCCCACACGCCGCTGGCGCTGGCCATTTTCGAACCCGCCTCGCAGCTGGCGCAGGGCATCGCCTATGCCACGCCGTGGCCGGAGCATCTGCTGAACGTGCCGGCGGCGAAGATGAGTGCGTTTGCCGACCAGCCCGGCGATTTCCTCGACTACCTGATGGCGGCCAATGCCTACCCGGGCGAGGCGCGCGAGGTGCTGGGCGAGCGTTACGTGTGCCGCCACTATTTCGCCGCCTACCTGCAGCAGCGCCTGCAGGACGCCGCCGCAGCCAGCCCGGCGCAGCTGCAGGTGATCGCGCAGCCGGTACTGGGCCTGCAGCCGGATGACCACGGCTACCAGCTGACACTCGGCGATGGCCACACGCTGCACGCCGCGCAGGCGGTGCTCGCCACCGGCAACAGCATGCGCCCGCTGCCGGTGGCCGGTGCCGATGCGCTGCCTGCCGACGATGTGATCGAGGCCTGGGACTACGACGGCGTACGCACCCTGGCCGGCGAACAGGCTGTAGCCATTGTCGGCTCCGGCCTGAGCATGGCCGACACCGTGCTGGCGCTGGTCGCTGCCGGCCACAGCGGACCGCTGCATGTGATCTCGCGCCATGGCCTGCTGCCGTTGCCGCATGCGCATGGCGGCCTGCCCACGTTCGACCCGGCCACGCTGCTGCCGATGAACCTGCGCCAGCGCCTGCGCGCATTGCGTGGCTTCGCGCGCCAGGCGCAGGCCGACGGCCTGCCGTGGCAGGGCGTGATGGACCGCATCCGTCCGCACGGGCAGGCGCTGTGGTGCAGCCTCGAAGAGGCCGACCAGCGTCGCTTCCTGCGCCATGTGGTGCGCTATTGGGACGTGCATCGCCACCGCATCGCCGAAGAAGTGGATGCGCAGCTGCAGTCCCTGCAGGATAGCGGCCAGCTGCGTATCCACCGGTCCCGCCTGCAACGTGTCTGGCGCGAAGGCGATGCACTGCGGCTGTCCGGCCGCGATGCCACTGGCAACGAGCAGCAGTGGATGATTGGCGGCGTGATCAACGCCACCGGCGTGGAAACCCGCGCCAGCGCACTGCGCAATCCGTTGCTGCAGCAGCTGCAGGCGGACGGCATGGCGCGCCCCGGCCCACATGGGCTGGGCCTGGACAGCACGGTGCCGGGCGATCGCCTGCGCGCCGCCGGTGGCCAGCCGCAGGCACGGCTGGGCGTGCTCGGCAGCCTGCGCATCGGCAGCCTGTGGGAAAGCCTGGCGGTGCCTGAACTGCGTCAGCAGGCGCAGGCACTGGCAACCCAGGTGGTCGCAGGAGCCGCGACGGCGATGCCGTAAAATGGGGGCATGGATGTCTCCCACCTGCTTGATGGCCTGAACCCGGCCCAGCGCGAAGCCGTCTCCGCTCCCCCCGGCCACCACCTGGTGCTGGCCGGTGCCGGTTCCGGCAAGACCCGCGTACTTACCCACCGCATCGCCTGGCTGCATGAAGTCGATGGCGTGCCGACCCACGGCATTTTCGCGGTGACCTTCACCAACAAGGCGGCCGGCGAAATGCGCCACCGTATCGACGCACAGTTGCCCAACGGCAGCCGTGGCATGTGGATCGGCACCTTCCACGGCCTGGCCAACCGCCTGCTGCGCCTGCACTGGCAGGATGCGAAGCTGCCGGAAGGCTTCCAGGTGATGGATTCGGACGACCAGCTGCGGCTGGTCAAGCGCGTGGTGCAGGCGCTGGAACTGGATGACGGCAAGTACCCGGCCAAACAGATCGCGTGGTGGATCAACGCGCAGAAGGACGAAGGCCGCCGCCCGCAGCACATCCAGCCCGAACCGCACGATGCCTGGCTGGAAACCATGCGCCAGGCCTACATCGAGTACCAGGCGCGTTGCGACCGCGCCGGCCTGGTCGACTTCGCCGAGCTGCTGCTGCGCGCGCATGAGCTGCTGCGCGACAACCCGGCGCTGCTGTCGCACTACCGCGCGCGCTTCCGCGAGATCCTGGTAGACGAGTTCCAGGACACCAATGCCATCCAGTACGCCTTCGTGCGCGTGCTGGCCGGCGATTCCGGCCACGTGTTCGTGGTCGGTGACGATGACCAGGCCATCTACGGCTGGCGCGGTGCCAAGGTCGAGAACGTGCAGGGCTTCCTGCGCGATTTCCCGGGCGCGCAGACCATCCGCCTGGAACAGAACTACCGCTCCACCGCCAACATCCTCGGTGCCGCCAACGCGGTGATCGCGCACAACCCCGACCGCATCGGCAAGCAGCTGTGGACCGACAGCGGCGACGGCGAGCCGATCGACTTGTACGCGGCGTACAACGAGATGGACGAGGCGCGCTACATCGTCGAGCGCGCGCGCCAGTGGGTGCGAGACGGTGGCAGCTATACCGAAGTGGCCGTGCTCTACCGCAGCAACGCGCAGTCGCGCGCGCTGGAAGAGGCGCTGCTGAGCGAACAGGTGCCGTACCGCGTGTACGGCGGCATGCGCTTCTTCGAGCGTGCCGAAATCAAGGATGCGCTGGCCTACCTGCGCCTGCTGTCCAACCGCAACGATGACGCCGCCTTCGAGCGCGCGGTCAACACGCCCACCCGTGGCATCGGCGACCGCACGCTGGACGAAGTGCGCCGCGAGGCGCGCGCGCAGGGTATTTCGCTGTGGGAAGCGACCATGCTGGTCACCCAGGGCAGCGCGCTGGCCGCACGTGCGCGCAATGCACTGGCCGGCTTCCTGGTGCTGGTCAACGAGCTGCAGGCGCAGACCCTGCACATGACCCTGGCCGAGCGCGTGGACCACGTGCTGGCCCGCTCGCAGCTGCGCGAGCACTGGAGCAAGGAAAGCCGCAACGCGCTGGACTCGGAATCGCGCACCGACAACCTCGACGAACTGGTCTCGGTGGCCTCGCGCTTCGTGCGCCGTGCCGATGACATCGAGGAAGTGGGCGAGGACATGGACGAGCTGGTCGCGTTCCTGGCCTATGCCGCGCTGGAGGCCGGTGAGGGCCAGGCGCAGGCGGGCGAGGACGGCGTGCAGCTGATGACCCTGCACTCGGCCAAGGGCCTGGAGTTCCCGCTGGTGTTCCTGGCCGGCCTGGAAGAAGGCCTGTTCCCCAGCGCGCGTTCGCTGGAGGAAAGCGGGCGGCTGGAAGAAGAGCGCCGCCTGGCCTACGTGGGCATCACCCGCGCGCGCCAGAAGCTGGTGCTGAGCTACGCCGAATCGCGTCGCATCCACGGCCAGGACAACTACAGCCTGCCGTCGCGTTTCCTGCGCGAGATTCCGCGCGAGCTGCTGCACGAAGTGCGCCCGAAGGTGCAGGTCTCGCGGCCGGCCTCGATGGGCGCCAGCCGGGTGATGGGCCATCCCTCGATCGAGGCGCCGCCGCTGAAGCTCGGCGCGCTGGTCACCCATCCCAAGTTCGGCGAAGGCATGGTGACCGACTACGAAGGCAACGGTGCCCACGCCCGCGTGCAGGTCGAGTTTGCCGATGCCGGCAGCAAGTGGCTGGTGATGGCGTATGCCAACCTGACGGTGATCTGATCACCGTCGAGGGGGCGCTGGGACACCTGTAGAGCCGAGCCCATGCTCGGCTGCTTCTGGTGGGAAAGACAGTCGAGCACGGCTCGACTCTACAAAGGCAGTCGAGCAAGCTCGACTCTACAATGGGGCCTGACATCTTCCAGGAACGCCCCCATGACCGAACCCACGCTGCACGTCACCGTGAAGTTGAACGCCAAGCTGCAGCCCGAGCATCGCCACGAACTGTTCGAGGATCCGCTCGATGCGCTGCTGCAGGCGGCCCAGGTGGGCGAGCTGACCGGCGGCGGCACCGCGATGTCCGACCTCGGCGAGGTCGAATACGGCGATATCGAAGTGGCGCTGGTCGATGCGGCCGGCGTGCCGAAGCTGATCGACCTGCTGGAACAGCTGGGTGCGCCGAAGGGTTCGCAGCTGCAGGGTGCGGGCGAGGCCGACCGCAGCTTCGGCGTGACCGAAGGCCTGGGCATCTACCTGGATGGCCTGAACCTGCCGGACGACGTCTACGAACAGTGCGATTCCAACCACGTGTTCGAGCAGTTGTCCGAGCGCATCGATGGCCTGGGTGAGATCTGCAGCTGGTGGCAGGGCCCGACCGAAACGGCGCTCTACATGTACGGCGAATCCTTCGAAGCGATGCGTGATGCGATTGCCGAATTCGTGGCCAGCTATCCGCTGTGCCAGAACGCACGCGTGGTGCAGATCGCCTGAGGGCAGAAAATGTAAAGCCGAGCCATGCTCGGCTGCTTCTGGCGGGAAAAGCAGCCGAGCATGGCTCGGCTCTACAGAAGAGCGTTATCGGCCGGCTGACTGCCTGGCGTTGTCGCGCTGGGCCAGATCCTTGCCCAGGTAATAGCCGCCGCAGAACAGCACGAAGGCGGCGATGAGGCTCCACAGGATGATCCTTAGGGGGCTTCGTGATGTCGGCTTGCTGTCCTGCATGCGGGTTCTCCCAAGGCGGCGCGCCGCCGCCCACCCAGCTTGCGCTGCAGTGTCCGGGTACGCAAGCCGGCGGTGCGCACACGCCGCTGCGCGGCGCCGGATTGATCCTGCTCAAGGCGCGGCCTGCACATCCGGTGTGCAATGGTGTTGTTCCCATCTGGCAGACCGCCACGGAGCCCCACCATGTACAAGCGCATCCTGATTGCCACTGACGGATCCGAGCTGGCCGACAAGGGCCTGGCCAAGGGCCTGGAGCTGGCCAAGGACCTCAACGCCGAGGTCGATATCGTGACCGTTTCCGAGCCGTGGGCCGTCGGCATGTACGACGCCATGGGCTGGAGCGTGGGCTACATGAACAGCCCTGAATACAAGGCCGACCGCGAGGAAGGCGCGCAGAAGGTGCTGCAGCCGGCGCTGGCCAAGGCGGCTGAGCAGGGCATTACCGCCAACCCAGTGCACGTGCTGGACCGCTATGCGGCTGACGGCATCATCGAGACCGCCGGCGAGCGCAACAGCGACCTGATCGTGATGACCTCGCATGGCCGCCGTGGCGTGACCCGTGTGCTGCTGGGCAGCCAGACCGCTGAAGTGCTGGCACGCAGCACGCTGCCGGTGCTGGTCATCCGCTGATACAAGCGTTCCCGGGGAGGGGACCCGACGCCGGCCGCAGGATGCGCGCCGGCGTCATCTTTTGTAGGGGCCGGCAGGGGCCCATCCACGCATGGCGTGGATCTACTGAATCGCAGGGATCCGACCCCGGTCACATCACCAGCTGTACAGCTTCCAGTACACCGGCGACACGCCGTCCTTGTCGTTGTCGAAACGGCCATCGCCGTTCTTGTCGTACATGTAGAACGGGGCACCGCGCGACGGGGTCACCTTGACCATGCGCAGCTGGCCGGACACGCGGTATTCCTCGATGACATCGCCGTTGTCCATGGTGCGCTTGGACACATCCGCGCCCTTGACGTCCACCGGGGGAGCGCCCGCGCCACCCATGCTGGCGCAGCCAGCGAGCAGGAGCAGGGAAGCCAGCATCAGGGTCTTCATCGGCGGGGGCCTTTGCCTGGAAAGAGCCTTGATTATGCCCCATCGCCGCGGCTGTGCCGTGTCGTCGCAGTGCAGGCACGGGCGCGTAGAATCGACCCATGAGCAGATTAGTCCTGATCGACGGGTCCAGTTACCTGTACCGCGCGTTCCACGCGCTGCCGCCCCTGTCCAATGCACAGGGCGAACCCACCGGCGCGCTGTTCGGTGTGGTCAACATGCTGCGCTCGACACTGAAGGAGCGCCCGGCCTACGTGGCGTTCGTGGTCGATGCGCCGGGCAAGACCTTCCGTGATGACCTGTACGACCAGTACAAGGCCAACCGCCCGCCGATGCCCGATGAGCTGCGCAGCCAGGTCGAGCCGATGTGCCGCATCGTCGAAGCGCTGGGCATCAGCATCCTGCGCATTCCCGGCGTGGAAGCCGACGATGTGATCGGCACGCTGGCCCTGCAGGGCGTGGCGCAGGAACTGAAGGTGACCATCTCCACCGGCGACAAGGACTTTGCCCAGCTGGTGCGCCCGGGCATCGAGCTGGTCAACACCATGACCGGCAGCCGCATGGATTCCGATGCCGCAGTGATGGAGAAGTTCGGCGTGCGCGCCGATCAGATCATCGACCTGCTGGCGTTGATGGGCGACACCGTCGACAACGTGCCGGGCGTGGAGAAATGTGGGCCGAAGACCGCCGCCAAGTGGCTGGCCGAGTACCAGCACCTGGACGGGGTGATGGCGGCCGCGCCGACCATGAAGGGCAAGATCGGCGAGAACCTGCGCGCCGCGCTGGAGCGTCTGCCGCTGAACCGCGAGCTGGTGACCATCCGCACCGACGTGGAGCTGGACGCCAGCCCGACCACGCTGGCCCTGCGCGAGCAGGATGTGCCGGAGCTGACCGAGCTGTATGCGCGCTACGGCTTCACCCAGGCGCTGAAGGAGCTGGGTGCACCGCTGCCGGCGCCGACGGCCGCCAGCGAAGCAACGCCGAGCCTGCGTGGCACCGCCGCCGGCTTCGCCCGTGGCAGCGCCGAGGCACCGGCCGCCGGCACGCTGGATCCGGCGCTGGCCGCACCGGGTGAATACGAGACCGTGCTGACCGCCGAGCAGCTGCAGGCCTGGGTCGAGCGCCTGCAGCAGGCGGACCTGATCAGTTTCGATACCGAAACCGATGCGCTGGACGCGATGCGTGCGCGCCTGGTGGGCATCAGCCTGGCGGTCGAGCCGGGCAAGGCCGCCTATATTCCGGTCGGCCACGATTACCCGGGCGCGCCGGCGCAGCTGCCGATGCAGCAGGTGCTGGACGCACTGCGCCCGGTGCTGCAGGACCCGGCGAAGAAGAAGCTGGGCCAGCATGGCAAGTACGACCTGCATGTGCTGCGCCGCCACGGCGTGGAGGTGCAGGGCTACCACGACGACACCATGCTCGAGAGCTTCGTGCTCAATTCCACCGCCACCCGCCACGACATGGATTCGCTGGCCCTGCGTTACCTGGGCTACAACACCATCAAGTTCGAGGATGTGGCCGGCAAGGGCGCCAAGCAGATTCCGTTCTCGCAGGTGGGCATCGACGAAGCCAGCCGCTATGCGGCCGAGGACGCCGACATCACCCTGCGCCTGCACCGCGCGCTGCAGCCGCAGCTGCTGGCCGAGCCGGCGCTGGACAGCGTGTACCGCGACATCGAGATGCCACTGGTACCGGTGCTGACCACGATCGAAGCCAATGGCGTGCGGATCGACACCGATGAACTGCGCCGGCAGAGCCAGGACCTGTCCTCGCGCATGCTGGCCGCGCAGCAGAAGGCCACCGAGCTGGCCGGCCGTAGCTTCAACCTGGATTCGCCCAAGCAGCTGCAGGCGGTGCTGTTCGATGAGCTGAAGCTGCCGGCGGTGGTGAAGACCCCGAAGGGCCAGCCCAGCACCAATGAAGAGGCGCTGGAGGCGATTGCCGATCAGCACGAGCTGCCGCGGGTGATCCTGGAGTACCGCGGCCTGGCCAAGCTGCGCAGCACCTATACCGACAAGCTGCCGGAGATGGTCAACCCGGACACCGGCCGCGTGCATACCAGCTACCACCAGTCCGGCGCCGCCACCGGCCGCCTGTCCTCGTCGGACCCGAACCTGCAGAACATCCCGATCCGCACCGAGGATGGCCGCCGTATCCGACGCGCATTCATCGCGCCGGAGGGCTTCCAGCTGCTGGCGGCCGACTATTCGCAGATCGAGCTGCGGATCATGGCCCACCTGTCCGAGGACCCGGGCCTGGTGCGTGCCTTCGAGCAGGGCGCCGACGTCCACCGCGCCACCGCCGCCGAGGTGTTCGGGCGCACGCTGGAGGAAGTGACCCCGAACGAACGCCGCGCGGCCAAGGCGATCAACTTCGGCCTGATGTACGGCATGAGCGCCTTCGGCCTGGCGCGCAACCTGGGCATCGACCGTGGCCAGGCGCAGGACTACGTGGCGCTGTACTTCAGCCGCTACCCGGGCGTGCGTGATTTCATGGAGCGGATGCGCCAGCAGGCCCGCGACCAGGGCTATGTGGAAACCCTGTTCGGCCGCCGCCTGTACCTGAACGACATTCATGCACGTAACCAGGGCCTGCGCGCCGGTGCCGAGCGCGCCGCGATCAACGCGCCGATGCAGGGCACCGCCGCCGACATCATCAAGCGCGCGATGGTGGACGTGGACCAGTGGCTGCGTGACAGCGGCGCGCCGGCACGGATGATCCTGCAGGTGCACGATGAACTGGTGTTCGAAACCGAAAGCAGTTTCGTCGAGGAGTTGCGTTTGCAGGTGGTCGAGCGCATGTCGCAAGCGGCCAAACTGCGGGTGCCGCTGGTGGTCGATACCGGCATCGGCAACAACTGGGACGAAGCACACTGAGGGAGTTTCAGGCCGAAAACGACGTGAATTCGTTCATTCGTCAGAGGTTTCTGACTCGATCATGAATGTTGCCCTGATGGAGGTTCATTAAATTGGGCCCCTTCACGAACCGTTAGTGTTCGGAGTGCTTCTATAACTCTCGACAGGCGCAACGCCTGTTGTGGATCTCTCCCATCCCCTGGAGCAGATCTCGGAACGGGGACTCCTCCCCAAGTGCCCGTTCCCCGGCCCCGTTGACCTCCCCCTGGTCAGCGGGGCTTTTTATTTGTGCCGTTGCCAGATGCCGTGGCCTGCGCCACGCTGGGCCACCGCTCCGCAGGGGAAGACAATGCCCGATCTGTTCGCACTGGCGATGCCATGGTGGGAGTTCATCCTGCGCGCGGTGGTGGTCTATGTCGTGGTACTGGGCATGGTCCGGCTCAGCGGCAAGCGCCCGCTGGGGCAGATCACCCCGTTCGACGTACTGCTGGTGGTGCTGCTGGGCAACGCGGTGCAGAACGCGCTGCTGGGTACCGATACCTCGCTGGGCGGCGGCCTGCTGCTGGCGGCCACCCTGATCCTGCTCAACTATGGGGTGGGCTGGGTCAGTACCCGCAGCCGGCGCATCGAGCGCCTGGTGGAAGGAGAACCGGTAGTGATCGCGCGTGATGGGCGCCTGTTCGACGCCGTTCTGCGCCGTGAGCAGGTCACCCGTGCCGATTTCGAGGCCGCCATGCGCCAGCAGGGCTGCCTGGGCGTGGAGGATGTCGAGCTGGCCCTGCTGGAGATCAACGGGCACATCACCATCATTCCCAGGAAGAGCACCTGACGTGTAGCGTCGAGCAAGCTCGACGCTACGGGTACCCCTTCCCGCGCCCTCAGAGCGCGGCTTCGGCCTTCAGTGCCGGCCAGTTGCGGGTGGCGTCCACATCGCAGGCTACATGTGTGCCCTCGCCATCCTTCGCGCAGATCGCTGCCATGGCCTGCGGGATCTTCGGGTCGGCGGTGTGCGAGTACACCGCTGCCAATGCCAGGCACCCTTCGCGGACACCGGCGCCGCACAGCGTCTCGAAGTAGGGCAGCGACGCGGCCCATTTCTCGGCCTCGAACAGCGCTTCGCCGGCAACCTTGCAGCCCAGCAGCTTGCCCTCGGTGCAGCAGGCCTTGGCGCCGTCCTTGCGTGCCAGGGTGGGGCAATCCAGTGGCAGCGGGATCTCCACAAACGCCACCGGCGGCGTGCAGCTGGCATTGTCTGCGGCGGGCTTGCGCTCGTAGTAGGCGAAGCGGTTGCCGCCGTCGACGCTGGCGAGGTTTCCGTTCTTCAGCGGTTGCAGCACGAAGTCGCTGCCGACATCGGGACGGATGAGGATGCGGCCGTCCTGCAGGCGCGCGCGCAGGCGCTGGTCGCGGCCCTCGGCCTCAACCAGGCCGCCATCGAGGAAGCGCAGCTGCGAGAGCACACCGTACTCGGCTTCATAGCTCCCACACGGCAGCGCAGTGGCCGGCACCGGAGCCAGTGAAGCGACCGGCGCAGCGGCCAGGCTGGCAAGCGCCTTGGCGCGGCCGCAGGCCACGCCATCGGCGCGTTGCGCGCACGACAGCTGCAGCGCTTCGTGGGCCTGCAACAGGCGCCCGCCACTCCACAGCACCTCGGCAACGTCGGCGCAGAAGGTCTCGCCGTGCTGCTGCCGGCACAGTGCGGCCAGCTCATCGAGCTGCGCGGACGGCAACACGGGATCAACCGAATGCTGCAGCCCGAGCAGGGACTTGCCGATCATCTCCAGCCCGACCACCTCGGCGATCGCCCTGCAGCCCTCGGCGTTGAAGGACGCGGAATCCTCCTTGCAGATCTCCGGCTTCGGCGGCTCGGCCCGTGCAGGCGCCGGGGCAGCGTCCTTGGCCTGCTGCTGGTAGGTCTCCAACAGCTGGGAGCAGGCCGCGCCCACGCCCTCGACGCACCAGGCGTGCAGCTTCACCGGTGCGGCCTCTGGCAGCGCCTCCAGGCACTCGGAGGTGTTCATCACGCAACCGTCCTCGACGGGCTGCGGCATCGTCTTGCAGGCGGCGGCGTGCTCACGGGTGAACTCGCGATAGGGCGTGCTGATCGTGCGGTCGTTGTCCGAGAAGTACCAGTTTTCCAGCTGGCCCGTGGAGAGGTTGCCGGTACCGAGCACGTCTTCCTGGCGGGCGATGCGCAGCTCCTCGGTGGCCTGGTAGGGGCCGGACAGGAAGGCGTGGCCTTCGCTCTCGATGGTCAGCGTGATAGTGCCGTCGCTGTCCTTGTAGGTGCCGCAGGCCATCGATTGCGCGGCAGCCGGCAGGCTGGCCGAGGCCAGTGCGAGCAACAGCAGGGAGCGCCAGCCCGCAGCGCGGAGGCGGAGGGAAACAGCAGCAGGCATGGGGTCATCCTTGAAGGAGGCAAAGCAGGACCTGTCCGGTGCAGGGCGCACCACAGGCAGGAGAAGACGCCACGCGTCAGGCGTGGCGCCGGAAGGTCAGAGCCAGTCGCGCGGCACCAGGTAATCGGCCAGGCGTGCCTCGGCGCTGCCCGCTTCCGGACTGAAGCCGTACTCCCAGCGCACCCGCGGCGGCAGGCTCATCAGGATGCTCTCGCTGCGGCCACCGCTCTGCAGGCCAAACAGCGTGCCGCGGTCGTAGACCAGGTTGAATTCCACGTAGCGGCCGCGACGGTACAGCTGGAACTCGCGTTCGCGCTCGCCGTAGGCGGTGTCCTTGCGCTGCTGCACGATCGGCAGGTAGGCATCAAGGAAGCCATCGCCGACCGCACGCAGATAGTCGAAATCGCGCTCGAAGTCGCCGTGCAGGTCGTCGAAGAACAGGCCGCCGACGCCGCGCGTTTCATTGCGGTGGCGCAGGAAGAAGTACTCGTCGCACCAGCGCTTGTGCGCGGCATAGCGTTCTTCGCCGAACGGGGCGCACAGGTCGCGCGCGACCCGGTGCCAGTGCTGCACGTCCTCGTCGAACGGATAGAACGGGGTCAGGTCGAAGCCACCGCCGAACCAGCTGGCCACCACTTCGCCGTCGCGCTGCGCCTGGAAGAAGCGCACGTTGGCATGCGTGGTCGGCACGTAGGGGTTGAGCGGGTGGAACACCAGCGACACGCCAGTGGCACGCCAGGAGGCGCCAGCCAGTTCCGGACGGTTGGCCGAGGCCGATGGCGGCAGGCGGCTGCCAGCCACGTCGGAGAAGCCGATGCCGGCCTGCTCGAACACCGCACCGTCGCGCAGCACGCGGGTACGCCCGCCACCGCCCTCGGCACGCTGCCACAGGTCTTCCTGGAAGCGGGCCTGGCCATCGACGGCCTCGATCGCCGCACAGATGCGGTCCTGCAGGTCGGTGAGATAGGCGCGCACGCGCTCGAATTCGTTCATGGCGCGTACTTTACCGCAGGGCCCGCCCGAAGCTGCGGACAGGCCCTGGCCGGCTCAGCGCTTGCGGTTGGAGTTGCGCGGCGCCGGAGCGTCGTCCTCGGCTGCCTCGTCAACCGCCTTCTGCAGAGCACCACCCAGCGTGATCAGCTCCCAGTTCTGGGTGCCGAGCACGTCGCAGGCCACATGCAGGCCACTACGGTCGGCCTTGCACAGCTGCTCCAGGGTTGCCCGTGCGTCCAGTTCCGCGCCGTTGCCCTGCGCGGTCACCAGGTTCTCGCACCCTTCGCGCACGCCGGCGCGGCAGACCGTGGTGTAGTGCTCGGCAGCCTGCAGCCAGTTCCCGGACAGCGCAAGGCGGTTGCCGAGAATGTTGCAGCCCTGCAGCTTGCCCTGCGCGCAGCAGGCTTCGGCACCGCCCTCGTTGGCCAGCGCCATCGGGCAATCCTGCGGCAGTGGCAGCACCTTGAACTGCTTCGGTGCACTGCACCGGGTCGGGCCCTCGCCGGTGGGGACGAACACCTGGAAGCGGGTCCAGTTATCCAGGCCCAGCAACTGGCCGCCGGGCAGCGGGCGCAGCACGAAGTCGCCGTCCCGGTCGTGGTGGATGCGGATGTCGCCCGCTTCGACGCGTGCGCGAAGATGGCTGCTCCAGCCAACGCCAACCAGGCCGGCATCGCCGAAGTCCAGCGTGTCCATCAGGCCGCCGTCGGACCGGTAGTTGCCGCAGGGCAATGCAGTTGCGGGCTGCGGTCGCAGCGATGCGCCCACTGCCTGCAACGCCGGCAGGCGCTCGCAGGTGGCGGTGTCATTGCCGGGGGTGCAGGCTGCAGTCAGGGCCTGCACCGCCTGCTGGGGATCTCCCGCGTCCCAGGACAGCTCAGCCACGCGGGTGCAGAAGCCGCCGTGCGCTACCTCGCGGCACAACCGCAACAACTGTTGCCGCCGCTCAGCTGGAATGATCACCGGCACGGTCGGCGCCGTCATCGTCACCATGGCTTCGGTCATGGCGGCCGTCATCGCGGCCTTGACCAGCTGCTCCTGCACTGCCGGGTCGGCCTCGAGTGCGGCGGCACACGCCGGGGTTCCCTGTTCGAAGCCACCGTAGTCACAGGCGGCGGGGAGTTTGATGCCGGACAAGGCGGCGTCGAGCGCTGCCTTTGCCAGGGCGGGATCGGCCTCGACCGTGGGTTTGGCCTCCTCGTGCCAACGATCGGCCAGTTGCAAGCACATGCCGGGCACGCCTTCCCGGCACCCTGCTTCCAGCGCGGCCGGGGTCGCTTCGCGACGGTTGTCCAGGCACGCGGCCGCATCGGCCAGGCAGCTGCCATCAGCTGGCGTGGCGGCTGCGGCGCACTGTGCGGGGGCCTGCAGGAGGTAGACCGTGCCATCCACCTCGACCGTGCGGCCACGATCGCGCACCTGCAGCGCGCTGGGCAGGCCGTACTCCAGGTTCACCAGCTGCAGCTTTCCGTCGATCTGCTGGAACGCGACCGGAGACGGCGCACTGCCGAAGTGCTTCTGCTCGCCGCGGTTGGGTGAGCTGATGCGCAGCGTGCTGCTGCCTTCATCGGCCTTGAACAGGCCGCATTGCGGCGATTGTGCGGCAGCCATCGGCGCGGCCAGCAGCAACGCCCAGGCCAGCCAGCGGCGGCGCGGTGCGGGTGAATGCATGTCGTCTCCTTGACGATCGAACGGGAAGCTCCTGGCGATACGGCGAACCCTGGCCCTCGCGCGGGGGCGTGCATTGTGCCGTGCCGGGCACGAGCTGGTAACGCTGGTAGGCCGTCTGGTTGTCCATGCCGAGCAGGTCGCCATTGCCGAGCTGGCGCAGCACAAGGGTTTCGCCGTTCTGCTGCAGCTGGACGGCGCCTTCGTGCAGGCGGGCATGCGCGCCATCACCGAAGTCGAGCATGTCGATCACGCCACCGTAGGCCTGATAGCGGCCGCACGGCACCCGCTGCAACGGCACCAGGCGCAGGTCGGTGCCGAGTTCACGCAGCGGTGCGGTACGTCCGCAGGCACTGACGCGGCCTGCATCGCAGACCACCTGCAGGGCCTGCACTGCCAACGCAGGTTCCAGCGCGTTCAATTGCTGAGCGGCCACTTCCACGCAGAAGCGGCCACTGCGGTGCTGCAGGCACCGCTGCTGCAGCTGATCGCGTGCAGCGGCCGGAAGCGGCGAATCCAGTGTGTCTTCGTCTTCCTGCAGCAGGCGTTGATTCACCCGCTGCATGGCGGCAGCCAATGCATCATTGGTCAGCGCCTCGCAGGCCTGCGGGTCATGCCCGGGCGTGTGTTCGCGGCAGGCAGGTGGGCGATCAAAGCCCGTGGCACCGACGTCGTCGGTGGCCTTTGCTGGGCTGCCATCCCGCAGTTGTCGCAGCAGCGCCGAGCAGCCCGCGCCAACGCCTTCGCTGCACGCGCGCTGGGCCTGGCTGGGCGAAGCCGCGGGCAGCTGCGCAATGCAGTGGCTGCCGGCGGCGCGGCAGCTGCCGGCAATCGCGGCGGGTTCGCTGGCGCAGTCCCGGGACTGGCGCAGCGTGTAGACCACCACAACCTCGTCTTCGATGCGCTGCCCATCGGCACTGATCTGGACCGGCAGCGCCACGCCATCGTCGAGCATGACCAGGCGGGCCTGCGCCGCACTGCGATCGACCCAAAGCGGCTCCGGCTCGCTGCCGTCGTCGTGGCGGTAGCCGGTGCTGGGTGATGTGAATATCAGCGCCATGCCACCGTCGGTGCTGCGGTATTCGCCACAGCGCAGCGCATCGGCGGCGGCAGGCAGCGCGGCGAACAGCAGCAGCGCGGGGAGAAGGGTCAGCAAGCGCATGCGACGGTCCTTGTCGTGCGGGAAAGGGGTGTGGCTCAGTGGAAGCGCGAGCGGATGTCTGGTCGCAGCAGGCGCCAGGCCAGCCAACCCTGCAGGCCGAGGAGTACGAATGACATGGCCACCATGGTCAGCGTGATCAACCAGCGTTTCAGATGGAGTTCCTGTTGCAGGACGGCGTCGTCGGAGAGAAACGGGATGACGTCGCGCATGAACACGTCCAGCCATCCGGCGATCGCAAAGTTGGTCAATGCACTCATCAGCAGGATAGCCACAAAGCTCCACAGGCCCCAGCTGCGCTCGCGTAGCAGTCCCCAGCTGGCCAGCGTCGAGGCAAGGCACAGCAGTGCGACGATCATCGACGCGGCCACCGGATGCGCCAGAAGCCAGATCAGGCTGTGCAGGTGCTGGAGTTGCACTTCCCTCTCAACCAGGTGCCAGATCGGAAGGTTGTGCAGCGGCCACAGCAGCAGTCCCTGCATCACGAAGTAGACCGTGAGCAGCAGTGACAGCCAGAACGAGGCGTGTGCGATCGGGCGCACCCAGGCGTGATAGGTCGGTTGGACCAGCGAAGGAATCGGCGGGATCGACATTGACATCCGGTGTCCTTGCAATCGGTGCCCGCGCGCTCAGCGGGCCGTCAACCGGGTGGCGACGGCCGGCAGGATATGGTGTTCGCTCAGCGGTGCCAAGGGCAGGCCGTTCGGTGGCTGCAGCGGCACCCAGGCCAGTTCGGCGATCTCCGCGCGTGCCTGTGGCATGCCGTCCACCTGCACCCACCAGCCCTGGGCCTGCACGCGGTGGCCGGGCTCGTTCACCGCCCAGTCCTGGAACGTGCCCAGCGCGATGGCGGTCTCGACGCACAGCTGCACACCGAGTTCCTCGTCCAGCTCGCGGGCCAGCGCCTGCAGCGGCGTTTCGCCGGGTTCGGGTTTGCCGCCCGGCTGGATGAAACGGTCAGCGCCGTGCTTGCGCACCACCAGCGCCCGGCCGCGGTCATCCAGGATGACCGCGGCCACGATGTGGATCGTGGCCGCGGCGTTGCTCACTTCAGGTTCTGCTCGAACAGCTTGAGGATGCGCTTGTACTGGTCCAGCCAGGAATCGGCGCGGACGTAGCCGTGGCGCTCCAGCGGGTACGGAGCGATCGACCAGTTGTCCTTGTGCAGTTCGATCAGGCGCTGGGTCAGGTTCACCGAGTCCTGGAAGAACACGTTGTCATCCATCATGCCGTGGGCAATCAGCAGGTTGTCCTGCAGGTTCTGCGCGTACTCGATCGGCGAGGACACGCGGTACGCCTCCGGATCGATGTCCGGAGTGTTGAGGATGTTGCTGGTGTAGCCGTGGTTGTACTGGTGCCAGTCGACCACCGGGCGCAGCGCGGCGCCGGCCTTGAACGTGCCCGGCGAGCGGAACAGGGCCATGAAGGTCATGAAGCCGCCGTAGGAACCACCGTAGATGCCGGCATGGTCACGGTCACCCTGCTGGGTGTCGACCAGCCAGTCCAGGCCATCCTTGTAATCTTCCAGTTCCGGGTGGCCCATGTTGCGGTAGATCGCCGTACGCCAGTCGCGGCCGTAGCCCTCGCTGCCGCGGTAATCCATGTCCAGCACGATGTAGCCCTTCTGCACCAGCAGGTTGTGGAACATCTGCTCGCGGAAGTAGGCCGGGTAGCGCTGGTGCACGTTCTGCAGGTAGCCGGCGCCGTGCACGAACATCACAATCGGGTACTTCTTCCCCGGTTCCTTGTTTTCCGGTTCGTAGTACTTGGCCCAGACCACGCCGGCACCATGCTTGGACGGCACTGCCACCAGCTTCGGCTGGATCCACTGGCGCGCCTTGTAGTCGGCAGTGCGGGTGTCGGTCAGCACGCGGGCCTGGCCACCGGTGCTCGGCAGCACGGCCAGCTGCGGCGGCAGGTAGGCGCCGGAGTAGCGCACCAGCAGCTGCTGGCCGTCCGGCGACAGCGAGAAGTCTTCCACGCCGTTGAGGCTGGTCAGCTCGCGCACCTGGCGGCTGCCGGTGTCGATCGCGCAGACTTCGTAGTCATGCGGGGCCTGCTGGTTGCACAGGAAGTAGAAGCCCTTGCCATCGGCCGACGGCACCGGCGCCGAGGTTTCCCACTTGCCGCTGGTCAGCGCCTGCGGCTTGGCGGTGCCGGCCTGGGTGTACAGGTGCGAGAAGCCCGATTCCTCCGACAGCAGCCACAGCGTGCGGCCATCGGCCATCCAGCCGAAATCATTGAAGCCCCAGTTGATCCAGCCGTTGTCGGTCAGGCGATGGCGGTTCTGCACGCGGCCATCGGCAGCGTTGACGCTGATGATCCAGCGGTCCTTGTTGTCGTTGGCACGCAGCATCACCGCGGCCTGCTGGCCGTCGGCGCTCCAGCGGATGCCACCGCCCATGAAGTCGCTCATCACCTGCACGCTGCGGTCGCCCTTCAGCGCATCCTTGCCGGCCTTGCGGCGCAGCTCGGCCAGCGGGTCGGTGGCGATGCCGGGCAGGCTGGACAGCGAGACCTTCTCGGCTTTGCCGGTGCGCACGTCCACGTACCACAGGGTGTGCGGCTCGAAGCCGTTACGGCCGACGCGGGTGCGGGTGTCTTCGGTTTCCTCGTAGCCCGACTCGGTCACGTACAGCGGCATCTTGCCGCCGCGGCCGTCATCGAAGTCCTTCGGCTTGGTCACCACGATCAGGTGGGTCAGGTCCGGCGACAGCACGCTGTCGGCGATCTCCACGTCGGTGCCCAGGTACACCGGGCCCGGCGCGCGGGTCGGGTCGGCCTGGCGCCAGCGCTGGTCCTGGTCCTTCAGTGCTTCGCGCTGGTCGCGGTCGCGGCGCAGGGTTTCCAGCGTGCGCAGCTGCTGGTCACGCAGCACGTCGGCCTTCGGCGGCGTGCGCGGATCCTTCTCGGCCTTCAGGCTGGCCACCTGCTGCACGCCGCTGGCGGCGGTCCAGTGGAACCAGTTCTGGCCAACGCGCCAGATCACGCCATTGTCGGCAGCAAAGTTCACGTTGCCCGC
Source organism: Stenotrophomonas mexicanensis (assembly GCF_032911605.1). NCBI lineage: Bacteria > Pseudomonadati > Pseudomonadota > Gammaproteobacteria > Lysobacterales > Lysobacteraceae > Stenotrophomonas > Stenotrophomonas mexicanensis. The sequence goes on along the minus strand of NZ_JAWJTG010000021.1, from coordinate 53,901 downwards.
GCGCTCGTTGCTGCGGGTCAGCTGGGTCAGCGCGCCGCTGCGCAGGTCGCGCACGAACACGTCGCCATTGCGGACGAAGGCGCTGCGGCTGCGGCTGCGGTCGTAGACCGGCTCGGCCACGTCCAGGGTGCCGCGCTGGTCATCGGCCACCTGTGCGGCCACGCCACCCGCCACCGGCTGGCGGAAGGTATCGCGCACCGGGCTGCCGCTGCGCTTGAGCTGGTATTCCACCTGCTGGCTGTTCCACGACCACCAGGCCTTCTCGACCGGCGGACCGATCCAGTCCGGGTCGGCCATGGCCTGTTCGATGGTGATCGGCGTCGGCGCGGCATGCGCAGCCGGTGCGGCCAGCACGGCCGACAGCAGGAGGGACAGGGGCAGCACTCGGGACATGGGCGGACGGCACCAGAAGAGGAAACCGGCCAAGCGTAGCAGCCGCAAGGGCCCGGGGCAGGGGCCACAGGTCATGGCGGCGGGATTGGCAAAGTGGTGCAACCGGTTGCCGTGGTCGCGCATCCATTCTCCTGAACCCGCATCATCCACCGAACAGGAGCCCGACCATGCAGGAACTGATCCCGATCACCCTCTTCATCTGCATCGCCTACGCGATCCATGCCATTGCCGATGCGCGCGCGCGCAGCAAGCTGGTGGCCCCGCACGTGCCGGAGGAAGTGATCCGCTCGTTGGCCGTGCTGGAAGAAGAGCGCCGCCGCCAGGGCGCGCTGCGCTGGGGCATCAGCCTGGTCTGCCTGGCCCTGGCCATGGCCCTGCTGGAAGCCATCGGTGCCCGTGACCTGACCTTCGGCGCCGCCGCCGCGCTGGTCGGCAGTGCTGGCCTGGGCCAGCTGCTGGCCTGGCACTTCACCCGCCCCGCCGCACGCAAGGGCTGAGCCGGCGCATGCCACGGGCACAGGGGGCGCCCCGCAGATGAGCCTGCTCGGCGAAGCATTGTCGGCACTGCGGGGCCGTCGCCGCCACGATGCAGCAGCGGCGGCACCGCCCGCCGAGCCGCTGGACGCGGACCAGGCCCTGGTGCGGGCCATCATCGACGGTTCGCAGGCGGCCTTCGCGCAACTGGTTGAAACCCATCAACGCACCTGCGCGCATGTGATCGGACGCATGGTCGGCGACCGCGACCAGGTCGCCGACCTGCTGCAGGAGACCTTCCTGGCCGTGTTCCGCCAGCTGCACCGGTTCCGCTTCGAATCCTCGCTGCGTACCTGGGTTTCGCGGGTGGCCTACACCACCGCGCTGCAGCACCTGCGCCGGCGGCGGCTGGAGGCGCAATGGATGGTGGCGGTGGAGGTGCCGGAGGAACTGGGAATCGGCGATGAAGGACCGGGGCCGGCTGAACTGAACGAGGCGCTGCAGGCGGGGCGCCATCTTGGCGTGGCGCTGGAGCGGTTGAGTGCACCGCAGCGCCTGATCGTTGGCCTGCACTACCTGGAGGACTTCGACCTGGTCGAGATCGAGCAGGTGACCGGGCTGGCACGCGGTACCATCAAGAGCCACCTGCACCGCGCGCGCCAGGTCCTGAAGCAGGAACTGACGCGGCATGCCGCCGCCGGAGAACTGCTGTGAGCCCATCGACCGACCCTCGCGATGCGGAAGAACGCGCGCTGGCGCAGGCGTTGCGTGAGCAGACACAGCAGGAAGAAACGCCGGATGTGAGCGAGGCGCTGCAGAAACGCATTGCCGCTGAATCGCGCGATAGTGGCGTGGGCTATGTGGTGGTGCAGGTGGTGTTGTTGGGGGCGTTGGTGGCGGCGGCTGTCTGGTATTTCTGGCACTGAGGCACCCTCCGGGCGGTGGGCCGCTCCAGTCGCTGTTGGTAGATGCCGACCTTGGTCGGCGTCTGGGCGTGTGTGCCAACCAAGGTTGGCAGCTACCAGAACGGTTGACCCCTGCGACAAAGTGAAGCAGCGCGTCACCCGGTCGCATCCCACCTTAACGAAATCCTCCTAAAGTGGTCCGGTATCCCACCGGTCACAGGCAGGAGGCGTCCCTTGGACGCGTTGTTGTTGTCCAGGATCCAGTTCGGATTCGTCATCAGTTTCCACGTGTTGTTCCCCGCCTTCACCATCGGTACGGCCAGCTGGCTGGCCTTCATCGAATGGCGGTGGCTGCGCACGAAGTTGCCCGTGTGGCGCGAGCTGTATTTCTTCTGGCAGAAGATCTTCGCCGTGTCGTTCGGCATGGGCGTAGTCAGCGGCATCGTCATGGCCTTCCAGTTCGGCACCAACTGGCCACGATTGAGCGAGGTGGCCGGTACGGTCATCGGTCCGTTGCTGACCTATGAGGTGCTGACCGCGTTCTTCCTGGAAGCCAGCTTCCTCGGCGTGATGATGTTCGGCTGGGGCCGGGTCTCGCCGCGCCTGCATTTCTTGTCCACCTGCATGGTGGCGCTGGGCACGCTGTTCTCCACGTTCTGGATCCTGTCGTCCAACAGCTGGCTGCATACGCCGGCCGGCTACGAGATGGTCAACGGCATTGTGCATCCGGTGGACTGGTGGCAGGTGGTGTTCAATCCCTCGTTCCCCTATCGCCTGGCGCACATGGCGCTGGGTTCGTTCATCACCACCTGTTTCGTGATCGGTGGCGTCGGCGCGTGGTACCTGCGCAAGGGCACGCACGTGGAAGCGGGGCGGCGCATGCTGGTCGCAGCGGTGGCGTTCGCCGCACTGACCGTGCCGGTACAGATCTTCGTCGGCGACATGCATGGCCTGAACACGCTCAAGCATCAGCCGATGAAGATCGCGGCGATGGAGGCGCATTGGCATGAAACCCAGGAAGGTGAGGGCGTACCGCTGGTGGTGTTCGCGCTGCCGAACGAGAAGGAAGAGCGCAACGATTTCGAAGTCGCCATCCCGAAGCTGGGCAGCGTGATCCTCACCCACAGCCTGGACGGCACCTTCGATCCGCTCACCTCGGTGCCGGCCAGCGAGCGGCCGCCGGTGACGCCGGTGTTCTTCGCCTTCCGCATCATGGTTGGGCTGGGCACGCTGATGCTGCTGCTGGCCTGGGTGTCGGCTTTCCAGCTGTGGCGCAGGAAGCTGCTGGATTCGCCGTGGCTGCTGCGCGGCTGGAACTGGATGCTGCCCAGCGGTTTCATCGCACTGCTGTCGGGTTGGTTCGTCACCGAGATGGGGCGCCAGCCGTGGGTGGTATATGGCGTGCTGCGCACCGCTGATGCGGTCGGCCCGCAGAGTGCGTGGATGACGGCGTTGTCGCTGGGTGTCTATGTGGTCGGCTATGCCTTCGTGTTCGGCTGGGGCATCTGGTACCTGGTGAAGATCCTGCGCCATGGGCCGCAGCCGTATGCCGAGGGGCCGTCGCTGGACCATGGCAGCCATACCCCGGCACGTCCGTTGTCGGCCGCCGATGAACCGCTGGAGGAGCGCTGACATGGACCTGATGACCTGGCTGCCGGTGGCGTGGTTCGCGGTGATCGGCTTCGGCGTGCTGATGTACGTGGTGCTGGACGGCTTCGTGCTCGGCATCGGCATCCTTGCCCCGTTCGCCGAGGACGAGGAACAGCTGGACCTGATGATGAACACCGCCGCGCCGATCTGGGACGGCAACGAGACCTGGCTGGTGCTCGGTGGCGCCGGCCTGCTGGCGGCGTTCCCGAAGGCGTATGCGGTGCTGCTGTCGGCGCTGTACCTGCCGGTGCTGCTGCTGGTGGTGGCGCTGGTGTTCCGCGGCGTGGCCTTCGAGTTCCGCTTCAAGGCGCATCGATCGCGCCGGCTGTGGAGCGTGGCGTTCGGCCTCGGTTCGTTGTTGGCCACGTTTGCCCAGGGCGTGATCCTCGGCACCCTGGTGCAGGGCATCCCGCTGGTGGACGGTGTCTATCAGGGCGGGCCGTTTGCCTGGTTCAGCCCGTTCGCGATGCTGACCGGTGCCGCGCTGGTGGCCGGCTATGCGCTGCTGGGCAGCACCTGGCTGATCCTGAAGACCGAAGGCCGCGTGCAGGCGCTGGCGCGGCAGATGACCCGGCCGCTGGTGGTGGCGGTGATCGCGGCGATGGGCCTTGTGAGCAGCTGGCTGCCGTTCCTCGATTCGCGGTTGATGGATCGCTGGTTCAGCGACGGCAACTTCTGGTGGCTGTCGCCGGTGCCGCTGCTGACCCTGGCGGTAGCCGCCGCGCTGTGGCGCAGTGCCACCCACCCGCGCCGTGACCTGCCGCCGTTCCTGCTCAGCCTGGCCCTGTTCGTGCTCGGCTTCCTCGGCCTGGTGCTGGGCATGTGGCCTTATCTGCTGCCACCGTCGATGACCTTGTGGCAGGCCGCCGCGCCGGCGTCGTCACTGGGCTTCACGCTGGTCGGGCTGGTCATATTGCTGCCGGTCATCCTCGGCTATACGGCGTGGTCCTACCGGGTATTCCGCGGCAAGGTGCACGCCGACACCGGTTACCACTGATCGATTGAAGACGGGGCCTGCCGGTGCCGGGCCCCGTGTTGGGAAATGTGAAACCTGCACACCCTGCGCGGGACGTGCTAGCGTGCGCTCCTTTCCGGCGGCCAGGGGGGCAGCCGGCGACGTCCTGGACGGACGCACGGCTGCAGGAACGGGGGGCCGCCGCGCGTCGCCGTAATGGCTCGTGCCTATCGTTCTCCCGTTGAAGCACCATCGCTAAATGATCGAATTCTCCATCGTCGACTGGGCTGCCTGGGCGCCCGGCCTGAGTGAGCGTAGCCAGTGGCTGGGCTGGGCCGATGCGCCGTACCTGCCGCACGGCGCGGACACGCCGGCGCTGGCCGAAGTGCCGGCGATGCAGCGCCGCCGCATCGAGCGGCTGGGCCGGATGGCGATCCAGGCCGCGTGCTGGTGCGAGGACGGGCAGGGCGCCGACAGTGACGTGCCGCTGGTGTTCGCCAGCCGCCACGGCGACGTGGCCCGTTCGATGGACCTGCTGGGCGCGCTGGTCGGCGACCAGCCGTTGTCGCCGACCGGATTCGGCCTGTCCGTGCACAACGCGATTGCCGCGCTGTATTCCATCGCCCGCGGCCACCGCGGCAACTACCTGGCGCTGGCGGCGGGCCAGGCCACGGTGGAGACGGCTTGCCTGGAGGCCGTCGGCCTGCTGGCCGACGGTGCCCGCGAGGTGCGGGTGGTGGTCTATGAGTCGCCACTTCCGGAAATTTACGCGACGTTCGCCGACGAACCCTACCCGTTCTTTGCCTGGTGCTGGCGCCTGACCGCCCCGGCAGAGGGCCGGCCGACGCTGTCGCTACAGTGGCAGCCGGCCGACGCCCAGGCCGGCACTGCGCCCGGCCTGCTGCCGCATGCGCTGGACCTGCACCGGTTCATGTTGTCCGGCGCGCCGGCGCTGGAACACGTGGCCCACGGCCAGCGCTGGCGCTGGAGCCGCCGTGGCTGAGCTGCTGCGCCGCCTCGACCATGCCTGGCGGGTGTTTGGCACCGGCCTGAGCTTTGTCGCATTTGGCCTGGGCGGCCTGCTGCTCGGCGTTCTGGTGATGCCGGTACTGCTGCTGATGCGCGACCCGGTGGTCCGCCGCCGCCGGGCCCGCCGCGTGGTCCAGGCCGCCTTCGCCAGCCATCTGCGGCTGATGCGCGGGCTGGGGGTGATGACCTACGAGATCGAGGGCGGTGAACGCCTGCAGCGCGACGGCCTGCTGGTACTGGCCAATCACCCGACCCTGATCGACGTGGTCTGCCTGATCTCGCTGCTGCCCAACGCCGACTGCGTGGTGAAGCGGGCCGTGGCCTGCAACCCGTTCATGCGTGGCCCGGTACGGGCCGCCGGCTACATCTCCAATGACGATGGCGCCGGCCTGGTCGATGACTGCGTGGCGGCGGTACATGCCGGCGGCACCCTGGTGATCTTCCCGGAGGGCACCCGCAGCGTGCCCGGGCAGCCGCCGCGGCTGCAGCGTGGGGCCGCCAACATCGCCGTACGGGGCCGCCTGGACGTCACCCCGGTGCGGATCACCTGCAGCCCGCCAACGCTGACCAAGGGGCAGAAGTGGTATCGTGTCCCCTCACGTCGCTTTCACGTTCGGCTGCAGATCGGCGAAGATATCCCGATCGCGCCATTTCTGGCCGAAGACGACTCGCCAAGGGGGGATGCCTTGGCAGCCCGTCGCGTCACCGAGCACCTTTCTCGTTATTTCGACCTGTCTGGAGATCCGAACCGTGCAAGCACTTGAGCACGAGATCAAGGAATTGATCATTTCCTCCCTTTCGCTGGAGGACATCACGCCGGAGGACATCGATCCGACCGCCCCACTGTTCGTCGAGGGCCTCGGCCTGGATTCGATCGACGCGCTGGAGCTGGGCCTGGCGCTGCAGAAGAAGTACGGTGTGAGCCTCTCGGCCGATTCGGAAGAAACCCGTCGCCATTTCTCCAGCGTGCGCGCGCTCGGCGAGTTCGTCGCCGCCCGCCAGTCGTAACGGTGCCAGGACCTGCCATGACCAAGAATGAACTGTTCGAACGCATCGTCAGCATCCTGACCGACAGCTTCGAGATCGAAACCGCCCGGATCACCCCGGAGGCCCGCCTGTACGACGACCTGGACATCGACAGCATCGACGCGGTCGACCTGATCGTTCAGCTGAAGCCGTTGCTCGGCCGCAACCTGCAGCCGGAAGCGTTCAAGGCCGTGCGTACCGTGCAGGACATCGTCGATGTGGTGCACAGGCTGCTGCCGGACCAGGCAGCCGCCTGACCGCAGCGCCGGCGGCTCCACCATGGCACGCGCACGCACGGTCGTGGTGGCTGCGATCTCGCTGGCCTACCCGGTGCTGGTGTACCTGGCGATGGGCCGCTTCGAGCCACGCTGGTTGTCGCTGCTGCTGTTCACCCTGGCCCTGCTGCGCGCGCTGAGTACGCGCCAGCCGCTGTGGTGGGCCGCGGCCGCCGGCACCGGCCTGCTGGCGGTGCTGGCCACCGTGCTCAACCAGGCCCTGCCGCTGAAGCTGTACCCGGCGCTGGTCAACGCAGTGATGCTGGCGGTATTCGGCACCAGCCTGCGTTTCGGCCCGCCGCTGGTGGAACGCCTGGCACGGCTGCAGGAACCGGACCTGCCCCCGTTCGCGGTGGCCTATACCCGCCGCGTCACCCAGGTGTGGTGCGGCTTCTTCGTTCTCAACGGCAGCCTGGCCCTGCTGACCGCGCTGTACGCGTCGGACCGGGTCTGGATGCTCTACAACGGATTGTTGGCGTACGTGATGATGGGCGTGTTGTTCGCAGGTGAGTGGCTGGTGCGGCGGCGGGTGAAGGCGGCGCACGCGCATGGCTGAGTGGATTGCCCTGGACCGGTTGCTGCTGGAGGCGCGGCCGCATCGAAGTGTTGGCGTCTGCGATGGCGAGGTGATCGACCACGCTCGCTTCCGCCAGCGCGTACTGGCCTGGCGCGCCGCGTTTGCGGCGGCCGCAGGCCGTGACTGGGCCCTGTATTTCGAGGATGCGGTGGCCTTTGCCGCTGCGTTGTTCGGTGCCTGGCATGCCGGCAAGCGGGTGTTCCTGGCTGCCGACAACCTGCCGGCCACGCTGCAGGCGCTGCAGCCGCAGGTGAGTGGTTTCGCAGGCGACGTGTCCGCCGATTATCGTCCGCTGGCGGCGCTGGACGCCGCACCGGACGAGGGTCTTCAGGCGCTGGACGAGCGCGCCTGCGAGCTGTGCGTGTTCACCTCCGGCAGCACCGGACAGCCCAGTGCGATCAACAAGCGCATGGACCAGCTGACGCGCGAGGTGGACGCACTGCAGGCTGCGTTCGGCACGCAGCTGGAAGGCGTGCAGGTGCATGGCACGGTGTCGCACCAGCACATCTATGGCCTGCTGTTCCGCGTGCTGTGGCCGCTGGCTGCCGGCCGCCTGATCCATCCACGCCGGTTCTTCCACGAAGATCTGGTGGGTGCGCTGGCCGGTACCGATACGGTGCTGGTCGCGACCCCGGCCCACCTCAAGCGCCTGCCCGAGCAGCTCGACTGGGCCAGCCTGCATGGCCGCCTGCGCGCGGTATTCTCCTCCGGTGGCCCGCTGCCGGAAGAAGCCGCACGCCAGGTGCGGCAGTGGCTGGGCGTGGCACCGACCGAGGTCTATGGCAGCAGCGAGACCGGCGGCATCGCCTGGCGCCGCTGGGACACCGACCTGCCGCCGTGGCAGCCGCTGCCCGGCGTGCAGTGGCGCATCGAGGAGGGCTGCCTGGCGGTGGCCTCCGCACATCTGGAAACCCCGGATTGGTGGCGTACCCAGGACCGCGTTGAAGCGTTGGCCGATGGCCGCTTCCGCCTGCTGGGCCGCGCCGACCGCATCGTCAAGATCGAAGAACGCCGCGTTTCACTGGATGCGCTGGAACGTGCGCTGCGCGAAGACGCCGAAGTGGATGACGTGCGCGTGCTGGTGCTGCCCGGGCAGCGCGAGCAGCTGGCCGCGGTGGTGGTACCGGCCGATACGACGCTGCTGGAGGGCGGTGAGGCCGCGCGCCGCGCGCTGGGCCAGCGCCTTGGCGCGCGCCTGGCGCAGGCACATGACGCGGTCACCCGGCCGCGCCGCTGGCGGCTGGTGCCGGCGCTGCCGATCAACGCACAGGGCAAGGTCACCCAGGCGGCACTGGCAGCGTTGTTCCAGCCGCTGATGCCGGTGCCGGTCTGGGATCACCGCGATGCGGCCAGCGCCACGTTGCGCATGACCCTCGACCCGGCGCTGCGGCCATTCCAGGGCCACTTCCCGCAGGCAGCGATCCTGCCCGGCGTGGCGCAGCTGGACTGGGCGGTGCGTTTCGGCCGCCAGGTGTTCCCGATGCCGGCAGCGTTTCTGCGCATGGATGCGGTGAAGTTCCAGCACGTGGCCCGCCCGGGTGATGAGCTGACCCTGCAGCTGGACTGGGATGCCACACGCAGCGTGCTGGCCTTCCGTTACACCTCCAGCCACGGTGTGCATGCCAGCGGCAAGGTGGTCTTCGCCGATGCGGACTGATCCGGCCGTTGCCGGTGCCGCGTTCGCGCCACTGGTGGTGATTCCCGTCTACGACCACGAGCATGCCATCGCGGCGGTGGTCGACGGCGTGCAGGCCGCCGGCCTGCCATGCCTGCTGGTCGACGATGGCTCGCATGAGGCGTGCGCGGCAGCATTGCGTTCGCTGGCACAGCGCCAGGGCGTCGACCTGCTGCGCCTGGACGTCAACCAGGGCAAGGGCGGGGCGATGCTGGCCGGTTTCGCCGAAGCTGGCGCGCGAGGCTACAGCCACGTGCTGCAGATCGATGCCGACGGCCAGCACGATACCCGCGATCTGCCACGCTTCATCGAAGCGGCGCGCGCCCATCCCGAGGCGGTGATCTGTGGCATTCCGGCCTACGACGCCAGCGTTCCCAAGGCGCGCCTGTATGGCCGCTACGCGACCCACATCTGGGTCTGGATCAACACGCTGTCGCTGCATCTGCGCGACACCATGTGCGGCTTCCGCGTGTATCCACTGCCGCCAGTGCTGCGCCTGGTCGGCGAAGAGACCATCGGCCGGCGCATGGATTTCGATACCGAAGTGATGGTGCGCCTGTACTGGCGGCACCTGCCGGTCGAGCACCTGGCCACGCGCGTGACCTATCCATCCGATGGCGTCTCGCACTTCGATGTGTGGCGCGACAACGTGCGCATCAGCCGCATGCACACCCGCTTGTTCTTCGGCATGCTCTGGCGCGCACCGCGCCTGCTGTGGCGCCGCCTGCGGGGGCAGCGCTGAAATGGCGGCCGCGCAGGGGGCCCCGCACTGGGCCGACATCGGCGAATCCACCTCGGTGGCCGGCGTGCTGTTCCTGTGCTGGGTGCACCGCTGGTTCGGGCGCTGGCCGTTCCGCCTGTGCGTGTGGCCGGTGGTGGCCTGCCATTGGCTGGGCAACCGCGTCGGCCGCCAGGCGTCGATGCAGTACCTGCAGCGGCTGCAGGCATACAGCGGCGTGCTCGGCCGCACGCCGACCCGGGGTGACAGCCTGCGCCATTTCTTCGCCTTCGCCGATACGATGCTGGACAAGATCCTCGGCCTGGGCGGGCGCTATCCGGCCGAACGCATCCACCTGCATCGCGACCTGGTGCTGGAGAAGATCGCGCGCCGCGAAGGCGGGCTGATCCTCACCGCGCACATCGGCTGCCTGGAGCTGTGCCAGGTACTGGCCGAACAGGTGCCGGGGTTCCGCATCACCGTGCTGGTGCACACCGCGCATGCGCAGCGCTTCAACCGCCTGCTGCAGCGGCTGGACCCGCTGGCGGCGGTGGAGTTGGTGCAGGTAACCGAAATGGGCCCGGCCACGGCAGTGATGCTGGCAGAGCGCGTGGCGGCCGGTGGCTTCGTCGCCATCGTCGGCGACCGCACGCCGGTGCAGGGCGGCCGCAGCGTCACCGCCGATTTCCTTGGCCACCGCGCGCCGTTCCCGATCGGTGCCTACGTGCTCGCCGCCGCGCTGGGCTGCCCGGTCTACACGATGGCCTGCCTGCACCAGGGCGAGGGTTATCGCGTTGCGTTTGAACAGTTCGCCGAACGCATCGTGCTGCCGCGTGGCTCGCGCGATGCCGCACTGGCCGAACAGGCACAGCGCTTCGCGCGCTGGCTGGAACTCCAGGTCATCCAGTCCCCGTTGGACTGGTTCAACTTCTTCCCCTTCTGGGATCAGGCTCTGCATGACGACTGACGCCGTACCCGTGTGCCGCTTTGGCGATGCACCGTTGACCATTGAAGACGTGGTTGCTCTGGCCCAGCGCCAGTGCGAGGCCGCACTGAGCGACGCGCCGGCGTTCCGCGCGCATATCCAGCGCGGTGCCGACTTCCTCGACCGCCTGCTGCGCGAGGACGGCGTGATCTATGGCGTGACCACCGGCTACGGTGACTCGTGCACGGTGAACATCCCGCCGGCGCTGGTGGCTGAGCTGCCGCACCACCTGTACACCTACCACGGCTGTGGCCTGGGCCGTTACCTGGACCCGGTCGAGACCCGTGCGGTACTGGCCGCGCGCCTGGCGTCGCTGGTGCGCGGCATGTCCGGTGTCAGTGTGCCGCTGCTGGAAGGCCTGGCCACGCTGCTGCAGCACGATGTACTGCCGATGATTCCGGCCGAAGGCTCGGTCGGTGCCAGTGGCGACCTGACCCCGCTGTCGTACGTGGCCGCTGTGCTGTGCGGCGAGCGCGAGGTGCTGCACGACGGCCGCGTGCAGCCGGCGGCGGATGTGCTGGCGAAGATCGGCATGACCCCGCTGAAGCTGCGGCCGAAGGAAGGCCTGGCGATCATGAACGGTACCGCCGTGATGACCGGCCTGGCCTGCCTGGCCTGGCAGCGCGCCGATTACCTGGCGCGCATGGCCACGCGGCTGACTGCGTTCAACGTGCTGGCCAGCGACGGCAACGCGCATCACTTCGACGAAACCCTGTTCTCCGCCAAGCCGCACCCGGGCCAGGGCCGCATCGCCGCGCGCCTGCGCAGCGACCTGCACAGCGAGCGTCCGCCGCGCAATGAACAGCGCCTGCAGGACCGTTACTCGCTGCGCTGCGCGCCGCATGTGATCGGCGTGCTGGAGGACAGCCTGCCGTTCCTGCGCCAGCTGATCGAAACCGAACTGAACAGCGCCAACGACAACCCGCTGATCGATGCTGACGGCGAGCGCATCCTGCACGGCGGTCATTTCTACGGCGGCCACGTCGCGCTGGCGATGGACACCCTGAAGAACACCGTGGCCAACGTCGCCGATCTGCTCGACCGGCAGCTGGCGCTGGTGGTCGATGCCCGTTACAACCATGGCCTGCCGGCCAACCTGTCGGCGGCCACTGGCCCGCGCGCGGCCATCAACCATGGCCTGAAGGCGCTGCAGATCAGCGTTTCGGCGTGGACCGCCGAAGCGCTGAAGCAGACCATGCCGGCCAGCGTGTTTTCGCGTTCCACCGAGTGCCACAACCAGGACAAGGTCAGCATGGGCACCATCGCCGCGCGCGATTGCCTGCGCGTGATCGAGCTGACTGAACAGGTGGTGGCCGCGATGCTGATCGCTGCCCGCCAGGGCCTGGCGCTGCGCGAACGGGTTGGCATGAACGCGCAGCTGCATGGCAGTCTGGCCGACATGTACGCCGACCTGGGGCAGCGCATCGCCCTGGTTGAAGAAGACCGCGCGCTGGATCGCGAACTGCGGGAACTGCTGGTGGAGATCCGCGCGCAACGTTGGGAGCTGTATGCCGGTGAATGAAGCAATCGAACGGGCCGGCGAGATTTCGCTGACCCCGGCCTTCCATGACTGCGATCCGATGAACGTGGTCTGGCATGGCAACTACTTCAAGTACTTCGAGATCGCGCGCTGCGCGCTGCTCGGGCGCTACGACTACGACTACCCGCAGATGCTCGAATCGGGCTACCTGTGGCCGGTGGTCGATGCCCGGGTGAAGTACGTGCGCCCGCTGCTGTTCAACCAGGCCTTGCGCGTGATCGCGCGCATCGTGGAATGGGAGAACCGGCTGAAGATCGAGTACGAGATTCTCGATGCGCAGAGCGGCCAGGTGCTGACCCGCGCGATGACCATCCAGGTTGCGGTGGACGCGGCCAGCAAGGAAATGCTGTACCAGTGCCCGCCGGTGCTGTGGGAACGCCTGGGAGTGCCTGCGCCATGAACCGAGCGAACCGTTTCGCCCGTGCGTTGCTGTGCGCGCTGCTGCTGGTGGCCGCACCGCTGGTGCAGGCGGCCGACCCCGCCATCGATGCGATCACCCAGGCGGTGGCCCGGCCGGATGTGCTGCGTGGCCAGTTCAGCCAGGAAAAGCAGGTCAGCGGCTTCAAGAACCCGCTGCGTTCTCAGGGCCGGTTCGTGGTCGCGCGCCAGCACGGCGTGATCTGGTCCACGCTCAAGCCGTTCCCCTCCGAGGTGGTGGTCACCGCCGACCGCATCCTCAGCCGCCAGCGCGATGGCAGCACCCGCGTCGAACTCGATGCACGGCAGCAACCGGCGATGCGTTCGGTGAACGCGATCATGTTCGCGCTGATGAGTGGCGACGTGCAGGCGCTGTCCAGCCAGTTCAACGTGGCGGCCAGCCGTGAAGGGCAGGGCTGGCGGCTGCGGCTGACGCCGAAGTCGGCGATGCTGGCCAAGGCGTTCCAGTCGCTGACCCTGCAGGGTGACCGCTACGTGCGCCAGGTCGAGATCGTCGAGGCCAACAAGGACCGCACGCAGATCCAGTTCAGCGCATTGAGCGAGGCACCGGCCACGCTCAATGCCGACGAGGCCCGCCGCTTTGAGTGAGGCCGCGGCATCGAACGCACCGGACCGGTTGCGGCGCTGGTGGCACTGGCTGGGCATCGCCTGGCTGCTGGTGCTGGTGGTACTGGGCGCGCAGCAGTGGCACCTGTGGAGCCAGCAATCGCGGATCGACACCGACATCCTCGCCCTGCTGCCGCAGGATGCACACGACCGCCTGTTGAGCGATGTCACCCGGCGCATTGCCGATGGCAGTTCGCGGCAGGTGGTGGTGCTGCTGGGCAGCAAGGACGGCGCTGCCGCCAAGCGTGCGCAGGCCGCGTTTGCTGCAGCCATGGCCAAGGACGCCGATCACGCCCTGCTGGTACCCAGCGGCTCGATCGAAGGCTGGTTCGATGAGGCGCGCGCGTTCTACGCGCCGTACCGTGACCGCCTGCTGACCCCGGCCCAGCGCGAGCAGCTGCAGGGCAGCGAGCCGGGCGCGTTGGCCGAACAGGCGTTGGCCGCGCTGTACGGCCCGATGGGCGCGCCGCGCCTGACCGACTGGCGGCAGGACCCGTTGTCGCTGTGGCCGCAGTGGTGGCAGCAGCAGGCGCAGGGTTCAGGGCTGCGGCTGGGTGATGACGGCCTGCTCGAAGCCGAGGACAAGCATTGGGCCGCGCTGCAGTTCGACACGCCGGGTTCGGCGTTCCAGCTCGACGGCGAACGCCATCTCGATGGCCTGCTGGAACGTGCCGGGCAGGCAGCAAAAGCGGCCGCTCCGGATCTGGAGATCCTGCATGCCGGCGTGCCACTGCACGCCGAAGCGGCCGCGGTGCAGGCCAACCAGGAGATCAACACCATCGGTTGGGGGTCGCTGGCGGCGGTGCTGCTGCTGGTGTGGCTGGCATTCCGCTCGCTGCGGCCGATCCTGCTGGTGGCCGCCTCGCTGCTGATCGGCTGTGGTGTGGCGCTGGCGGTGACCGTGCTGGTGTTCGGCAAGGTGCACGTGCTGACTCTGGTGTTCGGTGCATCGCTGGTGGGCGTGGCCGAGGATTACGGCATTCATTGGTTCGCCTCGCGCCAGGCCGAGCCGGCCGATCGTCGCTGGAAACTGCTGCGGCATCTGCTGCCTGGCCTGTGGCTGGCCCTGCTGACCAGTGCGCTGGCCTACCTGGCATTGGGCCTGGCCCCGTTCCCGGGCCTGCGCCAGATGGCGCTGTTCTCGGTGGTCGGTCTAGCTGCCGCCTTCCTCACGGTGATCTTCTGGTTCCCGTGGCTGGATGGTGGCGAGATCCGCCAGACCCGCTTCTCGCAGTGGCTGGGCAACACGCTGGAGCGTTTCCCGCGCCTGCATGGCCGCCGCGCGGTGACGATGTTCGTGGTGATCACGCTGACACTGTCTGCCGTCGGCATCGCGCGCCTGCAGAGCAACGACGACCTGCGCAGCCTGCAGTCGTCGCCGCCGGCATTGATGGCGCAGCAGATCCGCCTGAGCCAGTTGCTGGGCATGCCCAGCCCGGCGCAGTTCTACCTGGTGCAGGGTGCCGATGCCGCGCAGCTGCTGCAGCGCGAAGAAGCACTGACCGAGCGCCTGCGTGTATTGGCCAACGACAAGCGCATTGGTGGCTATCGCGCGATCAGCGATTGGCTGCCGTCGCCGTCGCGCCAGCAGGCCGATGCCGCGCTGACCGCGAGGGTGGAACCCGGCGTGCTGTCGGCCGTGTCCGAGGCCGTGGGCGAGCCGCTGCAGCGACCGCAGTTCGCGGCCGCACCACTCAGCGCCGAAGCGTTCCTGGCCTCGCCGGCCTCGCAGCCGTTCCGTCACCTGTGGGTGGGTGAGGTCGGTGGGCAGATGATCAGCGTGGTGATGGTCGATGACCTGTCGCGCGCCGATGCGCTGGCCACCCTGCAGGGCGCGGCCGAAGGCCTGCCGGGCGTGCGCTGGGTGGATCGCACCGCCGACTTCTCCACGCTGCTGGGCCACTACCGCAAGCTGATGGGTGGGCTGCTGCTGGTCGGCATCGCGCTGGTGTTCGGCGCGCTGTGGCTGCGCTACCGCCGCCAGGCCTGGCGCGTGTTCGCACCGACCCTGATCGCCGGTGCCTTGACCCTGGGCCTGCTGGGCCTGTTCGGCCAACCGCTGCAGCTGTTCAACGTACTGGCACTGATGCTGCTGCTGGGCATGGGCATCGACTACGGCATCTTCCTGATCGAGCACCGTGGCGATGCCAGCGCCTGGCTGGCAGTGTGCGTGGGCGCGGCCAGCACCTGGTTGTCGTTCGGCCTGCTGGGCCTGTCGCAGACCCCGGCGCTGCGCGCGTTCGGCCTGACCCTGCTGTTCGGCATCGGCCTGGTCTGGCTGATCTCGCCGCTGTTCCGGCCGCCGCCGCACGATCTGCCGCCGGCCTGAGCCTGTTTTCCGACTTCCTTCTTTCCACTTGATCGAGCAACAAGGACGCACCGATGAATACTGCTGTGGATGCTGTCGAACGTACTGAAATCCTGATCATCGGTGCCGGCCCGGCCGGCTCCGTGGCGGCGGCGATGCTGCGCCAGCAGGGCCGCCAGGTGCTGATGCTGGAGCGCCAGCAGTTCCCGCGTTTCTCCATCGGTGAAAGCCTGCTGCCGCAGAGCATGGAGTACATCGAGGCTGCCGGCCTGTTGCAGGACGTGGTCGAAGCGGGCTTCCAGCACAAGAACGGCGCGGCCTTCGTGCATGGCGAGGCGCGCACCGCGTTCGACTTCAGGAAGAAGTTCTCGCCGGGTTGGGGCACGACCTACCAGGTGCAGCGCGCCGACTTCGACAACGTGCTGGCGCGCGGTGCCGAGCGCATGGGCACCACGCTGCGCTTCGGCGATGAAGTGCTTGCGGTCGAGCCGGGCGAGCAGCCGGCGGTGACCGTGCGCCGTCCGGACGGCAGCGAGTACCGCATCGAAGCCGATTTCATCCTCGATGCATCCGGTTTCGCACGCCTGCTGCCGCGCCTGCTGCAGCTGGAATCGCCGTCCAACTTCCCGGTGCGCGGCGCGATCTTCTGCCACGTGCGCGACAACATTCCGGCCGAAGCGGACTTCGATCGCAACAAGATCCTGATCACCACCCATCCCGAGCACATCGACGTCTGGTACTGGACGATCCCGTTCTCCAACGGCTGCTGCTCGCTGGGCGTGGTCGCCGAGCCGTCGTTCTTCGAACGCTACGAAGGCGACGACCTGCAGAAGCTGCAGGCCATCGTTGGCGAGGACCCCAACCTGACCCGGCTGCTGGCCAACGCCGAATGGGCGGTGCTGCCGGTGCGTCGCATCACCGGTTACTCGGCCAATGTCAGCTCGTTGTGGGGCCCGGGCTACGCCCTGCTGGGCAATGCCGGCGAGTTCCTTGATCCGGTGTTCTCCTCCGGCGTCACCATCGCCTTCAAGTCCGCGCAGCTGGCCAGCGAATGCCTGGCGCGCCGCTATGCCGGTGAAACCGTCGACTGGGAAGCTGAATTCTCGATCCCGCTGCGTGCCGGCGTGAAGACCTTCCGCCGCTTCGTTGAAAGCTGGTACGAGGGCGGCTTCCAGAAGATCATCTACCACCCGCAGCAGCAGCCCGAAGTACGCGACATGATCAGTTCCATCCTGGCCGGCTACGCCTGGGACACCAACAACCCGTATGTGGCCGACGAAAGCGGCCGCCGCATGCGCGTGCTGGAGCAGCTGTGCAGCGCCTGATCGCCCGTACCGCGGCCGTGCTGCTGTGCCTGCTGCTGGCCGCCTGTGCCGGCCGCATGCCCAAGCCATTGGTGGAACTGCCGCCGCTGCGCCTGTCGCCGACCAGCCTGCCGGCGCCGCTGGCATTGCAGCAGCAGCTGCATTTCCGTTTCGGTACGCATGAGCGCGACCTGGATGCTCTGCTGGAAGCCGATGCGCAGCAGGTGCAGCTGGCGGTGCAGGCGATGGGCCAGACCGGCGTGCGCCTGCAGTGGGACGGCCAGCAGCTGACCCAGCAGCGCGCACCGTGGCTGCCGCCGCAGGTGCGTGCCGAGCGCGTGCTGGATGACCTGCAGTTCGCGCTGTGGCCGACCGCGGCCATTGCCGCCGCGTTGCCGGCCGGTTGGCAGGTGAGCGATGACGGCCGGCAGCGCAGCCTGTCGCGCGACGGCACGGTGTGGCTGCAGCTGCAGCGCCTGGACGATGGCAGCGTGCAGCTGGACAACCGCGCCGAAGGCTATGCGCTGCGCATCGAATCGATCGACATGGCCGGGCAGGACCGATGAGTGCACCGATCTACCTGAACGACCTGGGCGTAGTCTGCGCGCTCGGCGATGGCCGCGCCGCGGTCGCGTCGGCGATGTTCGCCGATGTGCCGGGCGGGCTCAGCGACAACGACAGCCTGCTGCCGGGGCGCACCCTGGCGCTGGGAGAGGTGCGCACGCCGCTGCCGGCGCTGGAGGACCTGCCGGTGGCCCTGCGCGGGCGCAACAACGCCCTGCTGGACGTGGCACTGGCGCAGATCGCACCGACGGTGGCCGCCGCGATCGCCCGCCATGGTGCCGAGCGCGTGGCGGTGGTGCTGGGCACCAGCACCTCGGGCATCGGTGAATCCGAGCAGGCCCTGCGCGGCCACGCCGAACAGGGCCAGTGGCCGCAGGGCTTCGATTACGCCCAGCAGGAAATGGGCACCGCCGCGCAGTTCGTGCGCCAGCGCAGTGGTGCACAGGGGCCGGCGTGGACCCTGTCCACCGCCTGCTCGTCCAGCGCCAAGGCGCTGATGTCGGCCGCGCGCATGCTGCGCGCCGGCATCGTCGATGCGGTGATTGCCGGCGGTGCCGATTCGCTGTGCCGCTTCACCGTGGCCGGCTTCAGCGCGTTGGAATCGGTGTCGGCACTGCGCTGCAATCCGTTCTCGCAGCACCGCGCCGGCATCAACATCGGCGAGGGCGCCGCGCTGTTCCTGCTTACCCGCGAGCCGGGTCCGGTGTGCCTGGCCGGGTGGGGCGAATCGGCCGATGCCCATCACATGTCCGCCCCCGATCCGCAGGGGATGGGGGCCATCGACGCCCTGCAGCAGGCGCTGCTGCGCGCCGGCTGGGGCGCCGACGAAGTGGATTACGTGAACCTGCATGGCACCGCCACCGGGCACAACGATGCGATGGAAAGCCTGGCGGTCTCGCAGGTGCTGGGCAACGGCGTGCCGGCCAGTTCGACCAAGCCGCTGACCGGCCATACGCTGGGTGCCTCGGGCGCGATCGAGGCGGCGTTGTGCTGGATCCTGCTGGCCGAGAACCCACAGCAGCAGCTGCCGCCGCACTGGTGGGACGGCGTGCCCGACCCCGCACTGCCGGTGCTGCCGCTGGTCGCGCCGGGCTCCTGCCTGGTGCAGGCGCCGCGGCGGGTGCTGAGCAATTCGTTCGCCTTCGGCGGCAGCAATGCCGTGCTGGCACTGGAGCGTCGATGAACACGCTGTACGCGATCGAAGACGTGGTGCCGCATCGCCAGGACATGTGCCTGCTGGAGTGCATCACGCAGTGGGACCAGGACGCCATCGAGGCCGAACTGGTGGTGCCCGAGGCCGGCCTGTTCGTCGAGGATGGCCAGGTGCCGGCATGGGTCGGCATCGAATACATGGCGCAGGCCATCGCGGCCTGGGCCGGCTGCCGCGCGCGTGCGGCCGGCAAGCCGCCGCAGCTGGGCTTCCTGCTCGGCAGCCGCCGCTACAGCAGCGCGCGCAGCAGCTTCCCCAGCGGTTCGCGGCTGCGCGTACAGGCGCGCTGCGAGCTGTTGGGTGACAATGGATTGGGGATGTTCGCCTGCCGCATCCTGGCGGGCGAGGACGAATGGGCGACAGCCAACGTGTCGGTGTTCGAACCGGCCGACGCGACGGCCTATCTGGAGAGTGGACAGGCATGACAGGGAATCGAAGCGTGCTGGTGACCGGCGCCAGCCGGGGCATCGGCCGGGCCATCGCGCTGCGCATCGCGCGCGATGGCTTCGACGTGGTGGTGCATTGCCGCAGCCGCCTGGAAGAAGCACAGGCCGTGGTGGCCGAGATCCAGGCCTTGGGCCAGCAGGCCCGCGTGCTGGCGTTCGACGTAGCCGACCGCGAGGCCGCACGCGCCGCGCTGGAGGCCGACGTCGAAGCGCATGGCGCGTACTACGGCGTGGTCTGCAATGCCGGTATTGCCCGTGATGGCGCCTTCCCGGCGCTGTCGGCGGAGGATTGGGACCAGGTCATCCACACCAACCTGGATGGCTTCTACAACGTGCTGCATCCGCTGATCATGCCGATGGTGCGGCGGCGCAAGCCGGGCCGCATCGTCACCCTGTCGTCGGTGTCCGGGCTGGCCGGCAACCGCGGCCAGGTCAATTACAGTGCCGCCAAGGCCGGCATCATCGGTGCCACCAAGGCGCTGGCGCTGGAACTGGCCAGCCGCCAGATCACCGTCAACTGCGTGGCCCCGGGCCTGATCGAGACCGAAATGCTCAACGATGAAGTGATCGAACACGCGCTCAAGCTGATTCCCGCCGGCCGCGTCGGTCGTCCCGACGAAGTGGCGGCCACGGTGGCGTTCCTGCTGTCCGAGCCGGCCGGCTACATCACCCGCCAGGTGATCTCGGTGAACGGAGGCATGCTCTGATGGCTGCCGATCATCGCGTGGTGGTCACCGGTGCCGCTGCCATCAGTCCGCTCGGCCACGACTGGCCCACCATCGAAGCGCACCTGCGCAGCTGCTGCAATGCCGTGCGCACGATGCCCGAATGGGATGTCTATGCCGGCCTGAACACCAAGCTGGCCGCGCCGGCGCAGGACTTCGAGCTGCCGCCGAACTACAACCGCAAGACCACCCGCTCGATGGGCAAGGTCGCGATCATGTCGGTGCGCGCCACCGAGGTGGCACTGCGCGAGGCTGGCCTGCTCGAGCACCCGGTGCTGCGCAGTGGCCGTACCGGCGTGGCCTACGGTTCGTCCTCGGGCAGCCACGAGGCCACCGGTGAATTCGGCCGCATGCTCAACGAGTTCACCACCGACGGCATCAGTGCCACCACCTACCTGAAGATGATGAGCCACACCGCGCCGGTCAACATCGGTGTGTTCTTTGGTTTGTCCGGGCGCGTCTACACCACCTCCAGTGCCTGCACCTCGGGCAGCCAGGGCGTGGGCGCGGCCTACGAAGCGATCCGCAGCGGCAAGCAGACGGTGATGGTGGCTGGCGGTGCAGAGCAGCTCGATGCCACTGCCGCGGCAGTGTTCGACACCCTGTTCGCCACCAGCGTGCGCAATGATGCGCCGCAGACCACGCCGCGCCCGTTCGATGCCGGCCGCGATGGCCTGGTGCTGGGCGAGGGTGCCTGTACGCTGATCCTGGAAGACCTGGAGCACGCGCAGGCACGTGGCGCCACCATCCTTGCCGAGGTGGTCGGCTACGGCACCAACAGCGATGGCCAGCACGTCACCCAGCCCAGTGCCGACACCATGGCCCAGGCCATGCGCCTGGCGCTGGAGGATGCCGGGCTGGACGCGGCGCAGATCGACTACGTCAACGCCCACGGCACCGCCACCGACCACGGTGACATCGCCGAGACCCAGGCCACCGCGCAGGTGTTCGGCAGCCGCATGCCGATCAGCTCGCTGAAGAGCTACGTCGGCCACATGCTGGGCGCCTGTGGTGCGTTCGAGGCCTGGATGAGCATCGAGATGATGCGCGCCGGCTGGTTCGCGCCCACCCTGAACCTGGCCGAGGTCGATCCACGCTGCGGCCAGCTCGACTTCATCACCGGGCAGGGCCGTGAACTGCAGGCCGAGTACGTGATGAGCAACAACTTCGCCTTCGGTGGCATCAACACCTCGCTGGTGTTCCGCCGCTGGCGCGAGTGATCCACCGCCCCACCGCCGCTGTTCCCGCAACCTACCCGCACCCTCGACAAGGAGATGTTCCGATGCGCCGCACCCTGATGATCGCCACGGCCACCGCACTGCTGGCCCTGGCCTCCACCGCTTCTGCCCGCGATACCCGCGTGGAGCAGTCCCTGCAGGAACTGGTCAGTTCGCAGGCTGCCAAGGACGCCGGCATCGACGGCAGCGTCCGCTTCTACCTGGCCGGCCAGCCGGTCAGCGTGCAGCAGCGCCTGGGCGAAGACGTGACCAACAAGAAGACCAACGCCGCCAACAAGAGCGATGCCGAGGCCTGCCGCTGGGTCGCGCTGTCGGCGCTGCGCGCGCTGCAGGACGGTGCCAAGTCGCGCGGCGCCAACGCCGTGGTCGACATCGTCAGCTACTACAAGAAGAACGAGTTCAAGAGCAGCACCAACTACGAATGCTATGCCGGTGCGATCCTCGCCGGTGTCGCGCTGAAGGGCACCTACGCCAAGGTCAAGTAAGCGCCCGTGTGGCGGCGGCGTTGGCTGAACGCCGCCGCCACATTGCTGAATCCTGCCGGGGAAACGCCGCCGATCACGCCGCCATCGTCGGCTGACGGCTTTCCCCGGTGTCGGCTTTCCGACACAATCATGGCTCTTCCCGGGTTATCGTCCCGCGGACATGCACGCCTACGTCTATAAAAGCCAACTCAAGCCGGACACCTACGTCTACGTTCCCCGTCGCGATGATTTCAGCGCGCTGCCTGCGCCGCTGCTCACCTCGCTGGGGACGCTCGCCTTCGTCCTGGACGTGGCCCTGGATGCCCAGCGCCGCCTGGCCCAGGCCGATCCGGAAAAGGTCCGCAGCGAAATGAGCGAGCGCGGGTTCTACCTGCAGGTGCCGCCGTCGGTGGCCAGCCTGATGCCGCGCCACTATGACTGACACGTCCCGTCCGCGCGCCCTGTCGATCGCCTTCGCCGTGGGTGCCGTACTGGCGCTGGGCGCCGCCGTGGGCGGCTTTCCGGGCGCCATCCTTGCGGCACTGGCGCAGCCGGCGTTCGCGCTGGGTGTGTCGTGGTGGCGTCGCAGCCGAGCGCTGCTGCCGCTGAAGATCGTCGCGCGCCAGGACCTGCCGGCGCTGCTGGCGTTGTGGACGGCAGCGCCGCTGTTGCTGGCGCTGCTGCTGGCCTGGCCGCTGGCGGCGCTGCGTGACAGCGGCAGCCTGGCCGCGGTGCTGGGCCTGAGCGTGCTGGTCAGTGCCGGCCTGCTGGCGGCCTGGCGCACCTGGCCGCTGTGGAACGATGTCGAACGCCTGGATGGCAATCTCGCCCAGCATTGGCAGGCGCTGGCCGGACGCGACCTGACCGCCTGGCGCGGTCTCGGTGTCGCCGCGCTGGTGATCGCGCTGGCCGCGCTGGTGGTGCTGCCGGCCTGGCCGGGCCTGTTGCCGGAAGGCTCGCGCTGGCCCGCCACGCTGGCGGTGGTGCTGCTGTCTCCCGTACTGCACTTGCTGCTGCAGCGGGTGGCGCCGGCACCCTTGGTGTCGCTGCGCGCGAGCCCGTTGGCCAGCGCCGGCAACGAGCACGAACCGATGTTCGCCGCTGCGGTCGAAACCGCGCCGCTGGAGGCGATGGCGCCGCAGGAGCTGACCCCGGCCCTGTATGAAGCCGCCCGCCATGGCCGCATCGACCGGGGCCTGCAGCTGCTGCAGGCCGGTGCCGATCCGTATGCGCTGCCGGACCCGAACTGGCGCGACCAGCGCAGCCTGGCGGTGCTGGCGGCGGTGCTGCCGGACCTGCGCCTGCTGCGCGAACTGATCGCCCGCGGCGTCGATGTGAATGCGCCGCACCGGGGCATGACCCCGCTGCTGGCCGCCACCCGCGACAGCTGGCACGGCCGTCCCGAAGCGGTGATGACCCTGCTCGCCAACGGTGCCGATTCGCGTGCCATCGACAGCGATGGCAACACCCCGCTGCACCATGCGGCGCGCAGTTCCGACCCGGGCGTGGCCGCGCTGCTGCGCGATGCCGCCGCCGAAGTCGACGCGCTGAACAACGAGGGCTGGTCGCCGCTGGCCGTGGCCTGCCAGGTCGGCAACTGGCGCCTGGCCCGCTTCCTGCTCGAACGCGGTGCGCGCAGCGAACCGGCCGAAGGCACCCCGGTGTTGCTGGCCGCGGCCGCCACCGAAGACGACGATCCGGCCGGCGTGCAGCTGCTGCTCAAGCACAAGGCGCGGGCTGACGCGCGTGATCGCCAGCGCCGCAGCGCGCTGCATGAGGCCGCACTGGCTGGCCACGTCGAGATCATCGGCGTGCTGCTGGGTGCCGGTGCCAATCTGGAAGCGCGCGATGCGCTGGGCCGTACGCCGTGGCTGGAAGCGGCCCGTGCCGGTCGCGCTGCCGTGGTCGAGCATCTGCTGCCGCACAAGCCGGATCTGGTTGCGGTGGACGGCGAAGGCCGCAATGCGGTGCAGCTGGCGGCGATGGCCGAGGATGTCTCGCCATTGCTGATCAAGCGCCTGGTCGAGCTGGGCATCGCCGCCGATGCCACCGATCCGGTTGGCCGCCGTGCGGTGGACTACGCCGCCGAAGCCGGTCGCTGGGCGATTGTGGCCCTGCTGGACCCGTCCTATCCGTTGCCGGCCGCCGTCAGTGATGGCCTGGCCGAGCGCGGCGAAGCCGCCAGCGCCAGTGGCCTGCTGCCGGACCGTCCGCCGCTGACCCTGCTGCGCGAAGCGCTGGGCTTCGGCAACACCGATGGCATGGCCGCGCTGGCCAAGCTGTGCCAGCCGGAAGAACTGGGTGGCCTGCTGCTCGATCCGGAACTGGCACTGGAGCCGCGTGCGGTCGATTGGCTGCTGGGCCACGGCGCCGATCCCTACGTGCGTGACGCCTGCTCCGACACGCCGATGTTCGCGCTGCTGTCGCGCGGCATCGATGCGGTGCCGGCGCTGCAGGTCATGCTGCAGCGCGGCCTGTCGCCGGCCGGACGCGGTGGCCTGGCGCGCTTCCTTGCCGCCTGCGCACAGCACGATCAGGCCGCCCGCGGCCTGGAGCAGCTGGCGCTGGAACTGCTGGAACGTGGTGCCGATCCGTTCGCGGCCTCGCCGGCGGGTGACCCGCCGTTGTCGCTGGCAGTGCGCCTGGGCTGGCTGCGCCTGCAGCAGGCCCTGCTCAAGGCCGGTGTCGATCGTGAAGCGCGTGACAGCCATGGCATGACCGCATTGCATCTGGCCACCGCATTGGCCCGCGAAGGCGCGCTGAAGCTGCTGGTGCAGCACGGTGCCTCGCCGGAAGCACGTGCCGCCGATGGGCAGACGCCGCTGGGCGTGGCGCTGTCGATCGGTCGCCGTGACCTGGCCGACTGGCTCGACTGGCGGGTGTGGCCGTTGCCGCGCCGCACCCTGCGCGAGGCCGATCTGCCGGCCGCTGCGATGGCCGGTGACGTCGATGCGGTGCGCCGCCTGATCGATCTGGGATTTGCCGTCGACGCAGTCGACGCACAGGGCTGCACCGCGCTGCTGCGTGCGGCCGGTGGTGGCCATCTGGCAGTAACCGACCTGCTGCTGGCACGCGGCGCCGATCCGCAGCACGCCGCTGCCAGTGGTGCGACGCCGCTGTCGGCGGCGGTCAGCATGCGCCAGGTGGACATCGTTTCGGCCCTGCTCGACGCCGGCGCCAAGCTGGAACACCGCCTGCCGGGCGGCGTGACCGTGCTGATGCTGGCCTCGGCGCTGGGCCTGCCGGACATCGTCGCGCGCCTGCTCACCGCCGGTGCCGACGTGCATGCCGGTGACGCGCAGCAGCTGGGCCCGCTGCACTGTGCCGCGCTGTACGGTTTCAGTGCCCGCGACCGCTCGCGCCTGCTGGCCCTGCTCGACACCCTGCTGCTGGCCGGTGCCGAACCGGACCAGGCCGCCGCCGGTTCGGTCACGCCGCTGCTGCTGCTGCTGGGTGCGCGTGCCGAGCCGGGTACCGCCTGCGACGAGCAGGTGGTGATGGCGGCGGTAGAGCGCCTGCTGGACGAGGACGTGAGCCTGGACGTGCGTGATCCTCGTGGCTTCGGCCCGCTGCATCTGGCTGCCCTGCACGGCCTGCCGCTGCTGGTGCAGCGCCTGTTGCGCGCCGGTGCCGATCCGGAAGTGCGCGACAGCCTCAACCGCAGCCCGCGCGAGATCGCGGTGATGCGTGGCTTCATCGACGTTGCCGGCGAGTTCGAACCGCGCGTGCCGGGCGTTTCGTCGATGGCGCGGTTCCTGCGCGACAACGGCTGATCCCTGGAAATGGGTAGTGCCGGCCGCTGGCCGGCAACCTCATGAAACCTCCGGGATCCCGAGGCTGCCGGCCAGCGGCCGGCACTACCGCAATCTGTGGTGGGTGCCGACCGTTGGTCGGCACGCCTACTTGCCGTCGCTTTCCGCGTCGGCCTCGAACAGGTGCATCAGGTCGTTGCGTGCATCGCGCGAGGTCTGGATCACCGCCGCCTCGTCGTCGTACACCAGGTACTGGTCGCGCAGCAGCTGCTCGTCGTGCTCGCGGAAGCGCTGCACGTGGCGTTCGGCCACTTCAGGTGCAACACCCAATGCAGTCAGCACGCGCCCGCTCATTTCCAGGCTGGTGCCGAACACTTCGCGGAACGGCTCGGCCGACATGTCCATCAGGCGCCACGCATGCTGGCGGTTGCGTGCACGCGCCAGCACCTTCGCGTCCGGGTACAGCCGGCGCACCATGCGCACTGCACGCAGGTTGGTCTCCGGGTCGTCCACGGTGATCACGAACACATCGATGTGCTCGCCGCCGGCCGCGCGCAGCATCTCTGGCCGGGTCGGGTCGCCGTAATACAGCTGGTTGCCGAAGCGGCGCAGGTCGGCCACGGTGTCCGGATTCGCTTCCAGCGCCACGAACGGCACCTTCTGCGCGGTCAGCAGGCGCGCGATGACCTGGCCGAAGCGGCCCATGCCGGCGATCAGCACCTTCGGCCGGTTGTCCGGCGCCACCTTGTCGGCCTCGGCTGCCTCGCGCGGCGTTGCCTTCTCCTGGCCGAGCAGCTTGAGCAGCGCGATCATCAGCAGTGGCGTGATCGCCATCGACAGGCCGACGATCGCCACCAGGCGGTCATGGTTGGCGTTGCCCAGCAGGTGCGCGCGCTGCGCTTCGTTGAACACCACGAAGGCGAACTCGCCGCCCAGCCACAGCACGCTGCCCAGTAGCAGCGAGTGCCGTGAACTGAGCTTTGCGATGCGCCCGATCACGTACAGCAGGCTGAATTTGACCACCAGCAGGATCGCCACGCCGGCGGCGATCAGCCACGGCTCGGCAACGATGCGGTCGACGTCGATGCCCATGCCCACCGCAATGAAGAACAGGCCCAGCAGCAGCCCCTTGAACGGCTCGATCTGCGCTTCCAGTTCGTGCCGGAACTCCGAATCGGACAGCAGCACGCCGGCCAGGAACGCGCCCAGGCTGGGGCTGAGGCCGGCCTCCTGCATGAACCAGGCGGTGCCCAGCACCACCAGCAGTGCGGTCGCGGTGAATACTTCCGGGCTGCGGGTACGCGCGATGATGCCGAACACCTTGCGCAGCACCGGTCGCCCGCACAGGATCACCACCGCCAGCGCGCCGAGGGCCACGGCGGCGTCTTCCCAGCGCAGGGTCTCGTTCTTTACCCCGCCCAGCAGCGGGATGGCCGCCAGCAGCGGAATCGCGATCAGGTCCTGGAACAGCAGGATGGCGAACCCGAGTCGGCCATGGTCGCTGTTGATCGCCTTGTGTTCTGACAGCAGCTGCAGGCCGACCGCGGTGGACGACAGCGCCAGTGCCACGCCCACCACCAGTGCGCTCTTCCATTGGAAATGGTCGAGCAGCAGCAGGCCGCCCAGCACCAGCCCGGACAGCGCCACCTGTGCCGCACCGGCACCAAACACCGAGCGCCGCATCACCTTCAGGCGGGCCGGCGACAGTTCCAGACCGATCACGAACAGCAGCATCACCACGCCGATCTCGGCGGCGCCGAGGATGCGGTCGGCGTCCTGCACAAAGCCCAGCCCGTCCGGGCCCAGCACCACACCGGCCGCCAGATAGCCCAGCACCGCGCCGAAGCCGAACTTCTTGAACACCGGCACGGCGATGACCGCCGCCAGCAGCAGCACCAGGGCCAGTTCCAGACCACCGCTATGCATGGGAATACCTGGTCATCGGAGAAGCCCGCGGTGCGTCCGTTCGGGTGGGGGAAGGGGAGGCGAGTGCCACCGCGTCATTATGCGCGCCGGCCCGTGTATGCACGAGAACAACCTGCCGGGCAGGCGCCCTGCGCAAGGCTGCCGGGTTGACCTGCATGGCCCACGGGTCCAGACTGCCCGCCGCTGGCGGCGCGTCCGTCGGCATACGCATCCCGGAGTCCCCAACCCATGTCCAGCGACAGTAGAAGTCGACCTCGTTCGACGCCAGCGATGGCCACCGCCTGACATCGGGACGGTTTGCCTGCGTTGGCGTTGCGCGAGGTCGCACCCCCACAAGGCAAAACCGATGAACCAGAAGCAATTGCTGCGCCCGGTGGCCGATGCCGCCGCACTGGCCGCACCGCTGGCGAACTACAACACCGCCGACGCGGTGGAATTCCTCAATACGCTGGAACTGACCCGCGCCGCGGAAACGCTGGCGGCGCTGCCGTTGCCGCGCGCGGTGAAGATGCTCGAAGCGCCGGAGCTGCACCGCAGTGGCGAACTGGTGGCCGCGCTGCCGCCGGCGCGGGCTGCGGCGCTGCTGGGACTGATGGCCGATGACCGCGCCACCGACATCGTCCACGAGCTGGATGAGGAAGAACGCGCGCGGCTGATCCCGCTGCTGGGCACCGACGCCCGCCAGGCCATCCAGAAGCTGCTCAGCTACCCGCCCAACACTGCCGGTGCGCTGATGACCACCGAGTACGTGGCGGTGCCTGCCAGCTGGACCGTGGCCCAGACCCTGCAGCACATCCGCCAGGTCGAGCGCACCCGCGAGACGGTGTACGCGATCTACGTGCTGGAGCCGGCTAGCCAGCAGCTGCAGCAGGTGGTGACCATGCGCCGGCTGATCACCGGCCTGCCCGAGGAATCGATCCTGGATGTGGCCCAGGTCAATCCGCCGGTGACGGTGGATGCGCTGATGGACCAGGAGGAAGTGGCGCGGCTGATCCGCCGCCACGACCTGCTGGCGATCCCGGTGGTCGACGACCAGCAGCAGATGCTTGGCATCGTCACCGTGGACGATGTGCTCGATGCGCTGATCGAGGAATCCACCGAGGACGCGCACAAGTTCGGCGGCATGGAGGCACTGGACAA
Source organism: Stenotrophomonas mexicanensis (assembly GCF_032911605.1). NCBI lineage: Bacteria > Pseudomonadati > Pseudomonadota > Gammaproteobacteria > Lysobacterales > Lysobacteraceae > Stenotrophomonas > Stenotrophomonas mexicanensis. Next base: position 25,578 of record NZ_JAWJTG010000021.1, on the reverse strand, counting down.
GCCCTATATGCAGATCGGCTTCTTCGAGATGCTGCGCAAGCGCGCCGGCTGGTTGAGCGTGCTGTTCCTGGGTGAGATGCTGACCGCGAGCGCGATGCAGCACTACGAGGATGAACTGGCGCGCGCCGTGGTGCTGACCCTGTTCATTCCGCTGATCATGAGTTCGGGCGGCAACTCCGGCTCGCAGGCCACCTCGCTGCTGATCCGCAGCCTGGCACTGCGCGAACTGCGCCTGCGTGACTGGTGGAAGGTGGCCCTGCGCGAAGTGCCCACCGGCATGGTGCTGGGCGCGATCCTTGGCTGCCTGGCCATCGTGCGCATCGTGATCTGGCAGCTGGGCGGCCTGCACGACTACGGCGAACACTGGATCCTGCTGGCGATCACCATCGGCGCGGCATTGGTCGGCATCGTCACCTTCGGTTCGCTGTCCGGCTCGATGCTGCCGTTCATCCTGAAGCGGTTCGGCTTCGACCCGGCCAGCGCTTCGGCGCCGTTCGTGGCCACCCTGGTGGACGTGACCGGCCTGGTGATCTACTTCAGCATCGCCGCGATGATCCTGCACGGCACGCTGCTGTAAGTCGGAACCATCGTGCTCCGGTAGGTGCCGACCTTGGTCGGCACGCAGAACAAAAAGGGGACGGAGGGGATTAAGTCGTTCAAGGCACATGAGGCACAAACGACTTAATCCCCTCCGTCCCCTTTTTTGGGTACCGTAGGCGCATGAGTACCTACCACCTGCAGTCCGTGTTTCGTCCGCAGTCGGTCGCGGTGATCGGCGGCAGCCCACGTGAGCGTTCGGCCGGGCGCGCGGTGATGCGCAACCTGCGCGGTACCGGCTTCCCTGGCAAGGTGGCGTGGATCAACCCGCGGCATGCCGAGATCGATGGCATCCGCACGATCAAGCGGTTGAAGGATCTGGACTGGGTACCGGACCTGGTCGTCATCACCGCACCGGCGGCGATCGTGCCGCAGGTAGTGCGTACCGCCGCCGAACGCGGCGTGCAGGCCGCGATCATCCTCACCGCGCACCTGGGCGAAGGCCCGGGCTCGTTGTCGGAACAGGTGGAAACGGTGGCGCGCAAGCACGGCCTGCGCATCCTTGGCCCGCACTGCCTGGGTGTGATCGCACCGCATGCGCGGCTCAATGCCAGCATCGCCGCGCACTTCCCGCAGGCCGGTGACCTCGCGCTGATCTCCGAATCCTCGGCCATTGCCGCTGCGCTGGTGGAATGGGGTGTGGCGCGCTCGGTCGGCTTCTCCGCCGTGGTCTCGCTGGGCGACACGATGGACGTCGACTTCGGCGACCTGCTCGATTACTTCGCCACCGACTACCGTACCCGCGCCATCCTGCTCTACGTCGAGCAGATCAAGGATGCGCGCAAGTTCATGTCGGCTGCGCGTGCCGCCGCCCGTGCCAAGCCTGTAGTGGTAGTGAAATCCGGTCGCGCCGAGCGCGTGCAGCCGGGCAGCCGCGATACCCATGTGCAGGCGCTGGCCCGCGCCGACGATGTCTACGGTGCGGCGTTCAACCGTGCCGGCCTGCTGCGCGTGAGCGCGCTGGATGAGCTGTTCACCGCCGCCGAGTCGCTGGGACGGCTGGGGACGTTCCCCGGCCGACGCCTGGCCATCCTCAGCAACGGTGGCGGCGTTGGCCGCCTTGCGGTGGACCAGCTGATCGCATTGCGTGGCACGCTGGCCAACCTGTCCGACAGCACGGTGGAGAAGCTTGACGCGGTGCTGCCGCAGGGCTGGTCGCGCAGCAATCCGGTCGACATCGTGGTTGACGCGGATGGTGATCGCTATGCCGCGGCCATCGAAGCGCTGCTGGCCGACAACGAGAACGACGCGGTGATGGTGGTCAATGTGCCGACCGCATTCACCTCGTCGGCCGACGCCGCACAAGCACTGACCCGCACACTGGGCCTGCGCCCACGCCATCACCGCGACAAGCCGGTCTTCGCGGTGTGGCTGGGCAACGACGACCAGGCCACGGCCACGCTCAACGCGGCACGCGTCCCGACCTACCCGACCGAGGCCGAAGCCGTACGCGGCTTCCAGCACCTGGTGCGCTACCGCGAGGCGCAGAACGCGTTGATGGAAACGCCGCCCAGCCTGCCGCAGGATTTCAGTGTCGACACGGCCGCCGCGCGCGCACTGGTCGATGCCGCACTGGCCAACGGCCAGCAGTGGCTGGACCCGCTGGCCACCCATGAACTGCTCAAGGCCTATGGCATTCCGTCCGCGCCGGTGATGCATGCGCGTGATGCGCACGAAGCGATGGATCTGGCACAGCCGCTGCTGGAGCGCGGTGCCACTGTCGCACTGAAGATCCTGTCGCCGGACATTCCGCACAAGTCGGAAGTGGATGGCGTGCGCCTGAACCTGTCCACGCTGCCGGCGGTGCAGAGCGCGGCCAACGCGATCCTGTCGCGCGCACGCCAGCTGCGGCCGGATGCACGCATCGATGGCCTGCTGGTACAGCCGACCATCGTCCGCCCGAAGGCGCGCGAACTGATCGTCGGCATCGCCGATGACGCGACGTTCGGCCCGGTGATCGTGGTCGGTCGCGGCGGCACTGCCGTCGAAGTGATCAATGACAAGGCGCTGGCGCTGCCGCCGCTGGACCTGCGCCTGGCCCACGAGCTGATCGGCCAGACCCGCGCCTCGCGCATCCTCAAGGCCTACGGCGATGTGCCCGCCGCCGACGAGCGTGCACTGGCACTGGCGCTGGTGAAGCTGGCACAACTGGCTGCCGATATCCCCGAAGTGCGCACGTTGGACATCAACCCGCTGCTGGTCGACGGCAAGGGCATCCTCGCCCTCGACGCCCGCGTGGCGGTGGCGCCGTCGCGCATCCTGCACAAGGGCCGCGGCCACCCGCGTTTCTCGGTGTTCCCGTACCCGAAAGAGTGGGAGCGCACCATCGAGCTGTCCGATGGCGGCCGTGCCTTCGTGCGCCCGGTGCGGCCGGAGGACGACGCACTGTTCCGTGCGTTCTTCGCCCGCGTCAGTGACGAGGATCTGCGCCTGCGTTTCTTCCAGTCGGTGAAGCACTTCAGCCACGAGTTCATCGCGCGCCTGACCCAGCTCGATTACGCACGCTCGATCGCGCTGGTGGCGATCGAACCGCGCAGCGGCGAAATGCTGGGCGCGGTACGCCTGCACGCCGATGCCGATTACCACCGTGGCGAGTACGGCATCCTGATCCGTTCGGACCTGAAGGGCCACGGCATCGGCTGGCGGTTGATGGCGATCATGATCGAGTACGCCAAGTGGCTGGGCCTGGACGTGGTCGAAGGCCAGGTGCTGCGCGAGAACAGCACCATGCTGGCGATGTGCCAGAGCCTGGGCTTCAAGACCAGGCTGGATCCGGATGACCCGACGGTGATGATGGTGACCCTGCCGGTGCAGCAGGTCGAGGTGCCGGCACCGGACTTGTAGAGTCGAGCTTGCTCGACTGTCGCCATCGGGAAGCAGTCGAGCAAGCTCGACTCTACGGCCGGGTTAGCGGAGGGGCTCCACCACCACCGCCGTGCCATAGCACAGCACCTCGGTCAGCCCGGTCATCACGTCGGTGGCGTCGTAGCGCATGCCGATGATCGCGTTGGCGCCCAGCTGCCGCGCGTGCTTGACCATGTCGCGGTAGGTTTCCTCGCGGGCCTGCTCGCACAGTTCGGTGTAGATGGTGATGTTGCCGCCGAAGATCGTCTGGATGCCGCCCAGAAAGTTGCCGACGATCGAGCGCGAGCGCACGGTGATGCCGCGGACCACGCCCAGGTTGCGCACGACGCGATGGCCGGGCAGCTCGAAGGCGGTGGTGACCAGCGCATCGTCGAAGCGCAGCGCGGGCGGGGAAGGGGAGCCGCTGTTGTAGGGGTCTGCCATGGTCGCGTCCGTGTCGTTGCATTCTGTAGAGTCGAGCCATGCTCGACTGGCTGTGGAGCAGTCGAGCAAGCTCGACTCTACAATGCAACCGCCCGTTGCGGCATGGCTCCGTCACCGTGATGGCGCGACAATACCCCCATGACCGACCGTATCCCCCTGTTGCTGCTGCCCGGCCTGCTCAACGATGCCGAGCTGTGGCGCGCACAGCTGGCTGACCTGGCCGACATCGCCGAATGCACGGTGGGCGACCAGACCCGCGGCGAAACCCTGCAGGGCGTAGCCGAGGACGTGCTGGCGCAGGCGCCGGAGCGCTTTGCGCTGGCCGGTTTCTCGCTGGGCGGTTTCGTCGCCCAGCAGATCCTGCGCATCGCGCCGGAACGTGTGCTGCAGCTGGCGCTGATCGATACCTCGATCCATGCCGATTCGCCGGAACGTGCCGAGCAGCGCCGCAGCCAACGTGCCAGCGTGCGCTTGCCAGGAAAATTCCACGGCTTCGGTGACGTGCTGATGCGCAGCTACATCGATGCCTCGCGGCTGGATGACTACGTGCTGGTGCAGCGTGTGCGCGACATGACCGCGCGGTTGGGCGCCGAAGTGTTCCTGCGCCAGAGCGCGCTGGAGCGCCGCGACGGCCATGACGTGCTGGCCGGCTACCGCTATCCGCTGCTGATCGTCTGCGGTGCAAACGACCGCATCACGCCGCTGGCGGTGAGCGAGGAGATGCACGCCCTGGCGCCGCATTCGCAGCTGGTGGTGGTGCCTGATTGCGGGCACCTGGCACCGATGGAAAAGCCGGACGAGGTCAGTGCGGCCATGCGTGAGTGGTTGCTGCAAGGCGAGGGATAGCTCTGCCTTTGGTAGGTGCCGACCCTGGTCGGCACGATGTGTCATCGACTGACCAGAGACCAGTGCCGACCAAGGTCGGCACCTACGATTCCGATACGTAACCGCAGTTGGGATCAATCCCAGGCCGGGGCAATCCCTTCCGGATTCGCCAGGCGATGGCCGCGATCCAGCTTGGCGATCTGCGCCATGTCTTCGTCGGTCAGGCGTACGGCCGCTGCTTCCAGGTTGGCTGCCAGGTTTTCGCGCTTGGTCGACGACGGAATGACCGAGAAGCCCTGCTGCAGCGCCCAGGCCAGCGCAACCTGCGCCGGGGTGGCCTGGTGGCGGCCGGCAATAGCCTGGATCACCGGGTCCTTCAGCACTTCGCCATAAGCCAGACTCATGTAGGCGGTGATGTGGATGCCATTGTCCTGCAGGAACTTCACCAGCAGGCGGTTCTGCAGGTACGGGTGGATCTCGATCTGGTTGGTGGCGATGGCTTCGGCACCGAGGATCTCGATCGCCTTGCGGGTCTGCGCGATGGTGAAATTGGAGATGCCGATCTCGCGGGTCAGCCCCTGCGCCTTGGCTTCGGCCAGTGCTGGTAGGTATTCCTCCATCGGAACATCGACCTTGTCATTCGGTGACGGCCAGTGGATCAGCGCCAGGTCGACGCGGTCGGTGCGCAGCTTCTCCAGGCTGATGCGCAGGCTGGCCAGCAGCGCATCGCGCTTGAACTCGGTGATCCACACCTTGGTGGTCAGGTACAGATCATCACGCGACACGCCGGACTCGGCGATGGCCTGGCCGACTTCGGCTTCGTTGCCGTAGATCTGCGCGGTATCAATGGCGCGGTAACCGACCTCCAGCGCATTGCGCACCGAGTCGATCACGGTCTGGTCTTTGAGGCGGAAGGTGCCGAGACCGAAAGCGGGGACAGTCATGGGAAGCTCCAACGGGGGGAAGGGAGTAGCAGAGGGAAGAGGTTAGGACAGGCACCGTATGCATGCCGGCAACGGTGCATTGCATGGATCAATGCGCGGTGGCGGCAATGCCGTCGGCGCGGTGGTCGACGCCATCACGGCGGTCGAGGCGGCCGCTGAGCACGGTCAGCGCGTAGGCCAGTACGACCACCAGCGCGCCCAGCCAGGGCGTATGCATCAGGCCGATGTGCTCCACCACCAGGCCGCCCAGCGAGGCGCCCAGGGCGATGCCGACGTTGAACGCGGCGATGTTCAGGCCCGAGGCCACGTCGGTGGCCTGCGGTGCATAGCGCTGCGCCTGCTTGACCACGTAGACCTGCAGGCCGGGCACGTTGCCGAACGCTACCGCACCCAGCGCCAGCACCGTCAGCAGCATCAACCAGGTGTTGTAGGCAGTGAGCGTGAGCACGAACAGCACCAATGCCAGCAGTCCGAAGATGCGCTTCAGTGCGGGCACCGGGCCCAAGCGGTCGGCCATGCGCCCGCCCCACAGGTTGCCGATCGCCACCGACACGCCGTACACCAGCAGCACCAGGCTCACGGCGTTGGCCGGAAGGCCGGTGACGTCCTGCAGGATCGGCGCCAGGTAGGTGAAGGCCAGGAAGGTGCCACCGTAGCCCAGCGCGGTCATCGCATAGACCAGCAGCAGGCGTGGCTGGCCGAGCACGGCCAGCTGCTGGCGGAGGCTGGCCGGCGCACTCTGCGGCAGGTTGCGCGGAACGAACAGCAGCGCGCCGATCAGGGCGACCACGCCGAGGCCGGCCACCGCCAGGAAGGTCGCGCGCCAGCCCAGATGCTGGCCGATGAAGGTGCCCAGCGGCACGCCGGTCACCAGCGCCACGGTCAGGCCGGTGAACATGATGGCGATCGCGCTGGCCGCCTTCTCCTTCGGTACCACGGCGGTGGCGATGATCGCGCCGATCGAGAAGAACACGCCGTGCGCCAGGCCGGTCAGGATGCGGGCGATGATCAGCGAGGTATACCCGGGTGCCATCCAGGCGACGACATTGCCGAGCGTGAACAACACCATCAGCGCCACCAGCAGTTGCTTGCGCGGTACGCGTCCGGTCAGCGCAGTCAGCACCGGCGCGCCGATGGCCACGCCCAGCGCGTACAGCGAGACCAGCAGGCCGGCCGAGGGCAGGCTGACCTGCAGGTCTCCGGCGATGGTCGGGATCAGGCCGACGATGACGAATTCGGTGGTGCCGATGGCGAAGGCACCGAGGGTCAACGCCAGCAGGGCGAGGGGAATGCCACGGGTCATGACAGGGTCCAGCAGGAGGAAGAGGCTGCGCAGTCTGCGCCGCCGACCTTTGCCGAAAAACCGGTCTTCACGCCAATCACTATTGCCGTGCAGTCAATAATAGGGACATGAAGACCACTCTAGATGAAATGCAGGCGTTCCTTTCGGTGATCGACAGCGGCTCGATCAGTGCCGCCGCCGAGCAGCTGGGGCAGACACCCTCGGGCGTGAGCCGCGCGCTGGGGCGGCTGGAGGACAAGTTGGGGATCACCCTGCTGACCCGTACCACCCGCCGCCTGCACCTGACCGCCGAAGGCGAGGCGTTCCTGCGCCATGCGCGCGCGATCATCGATGCGGTGGAATCGGCCGAGGAACAGATGGCGGCGCGCCGCGAGCGCCCGGCAGGGCGCCTGCGCGTGGATGCGGCGATGCCGTTCGTGCTGCACGTGATCGCGCCGCTGGTGGCCGGCTATCGCGCGCGTTACCCGGAAGTGCAGCTGGAGTTGAACAGTTCCGACCGCTACATCGACCTGCTCGAACGGCGCACCGATCTGGCGATCCGGATCGGCCCGCTGGCCGACTCCACCCTGCATGCGCGGCTGCTGGGCCGCTGCCAGCTGCGGCTGGTGGCCAGCCCGGCCTACCTGGCCAGGCACGGCGAACCGGCCAGCGTCGCCGCACTGGGCCAGCACACGCTGCTCAGCTTCAACGAGCCGGAATCACTCAACCGTTGGCCGCTGCCCGGAGAGTCGGATGGGCTGCTGCTGGTGCGCCCGGATATTGCCGTATCCAGTGGCGAGACGCTGCGCCGGCTGGCGGTGGAGGGCGTGGGCATCACCTGCCTGTCCGACTTCGTCACCGATCGCGACCGCAGCGCCGGCACCCTGGTGCAGGTGCTGGCGGCGCAGACGCTGGATGTGTACCAGCCGATCCATGCGGTGTACTACCGCAACACCGCCGTATCGTCGCGGATCAGCTCGTTCGTGGATTACCTGGCCGACGCGATGGCGCAGAGCGACTACGTGCGCTGAGGTTGCCGGCCAGCGGCCGGCACTACCGCTCATCGCATGGGTAGTGCCGGCCGCTGGCCGGCAACCGGATCAATCAGGCCGCGCGCGCCAACGCGTCCTTCGCTGCCGCCGTGGTCGACAGATCGAACACATCCACCGCATCGATCAACCGGTTCGCCTGTTGTTCCAGGCTGCGTGCGGCGGCACTGGCTTCCTCCACCAGCGCGGCGTTCTGCTGGGTGGTGCCATCCATCTGGATCACGGTCTGGCTGACCTGCTCGATACCCGCGCTCTGCTCCTGCGAGGCCGCCGAAATCTCGGCCATGATGTCGGTCACGCGCTGCACCGATGCCACGATCTCGGCCATGGTGTCACCGGCCTCGCGCACGCGCTGTGCACCGTGCCCGACCTGCTCAACCGAGGCTTCGATCAACGCCTTGATCTCCTTCGCGGCCGCCGCCGAGCGCTGCGCCAGCGTGCGTACTTCACTGGCGACCACCGCGAAGCCGCGGCCCTGCTCGCCGGCACGCGCGGCTTCCACTGCCGCGTTCAGCGCCAGGATGTTGGTCTGGAACGCGATGCCATCGATCACGCTGATGATCTCGGCGATCTGCCGCGACGAGGTTTCGATCGCGCTCATCGTCGTCACCACCTGGCCGACCACGTTGCCGCCCTGCGAGGCGACCGTGTGCGCGCCGATCGCCAGCTGGTTGGCCTGACGTGCGTGCTCGGCGTTCTGGCGCACGGTGGAGGTCAGTTCTTCCATCGACGCGGCGGTTTCTTCCAGATTGGCCGCCTGCTGCTCGGTACGGCGCGACAGATCATTGTTGCCGGCGGCGATCTCTGCAGCCGCAGTGTGGATGTTGCCGGAGGCGTGCTTGATGTCGGTGACGATGGTCGCCAGCTGCGCGGCGGTGGTGTTGGCATCGCCGGCGATACGCGCGAACACGCCCTGGAAATCGCCATGCATGCGCGCGCCGAGGCGGCCATCGGCAATCGCGCGCAGCATGCTGGAGACCTCGCCGAGGTTCAGTTCGGTCGTCTGCATCAATCGGTTCAAGCCATCGACCATCGCGCGGAAGTCATGCTCGAAGCGCGCGCTGTCGCCACGCTGGCTGAAGTCACCCCTGGCAGCGGCTTCGGCCAGGCGGCGGATCTCGCCATTGATCGTGCCCAGATTGGCCTTGGCGGTATCCAGTGCGTCGGTGATCACGGCCTTCTCGCCCGGCAGCCGCTCCATGTCCTGGCTGAGGTCGCCGATGGCGTAGCGCCCCATGATCGCGATCGCGCGCATCTTTACCTGGATGTGCGCATCGACCAGCGCGTTGCTGTCGGCCACCATCGTGCCGAACGCGCCGGGGAAGGCACTGGCATCCATGCGGTGGCTGATGGTGCCGGCTTCATGCGCCTGTGCCATCGTGGCCTGTGCATCGAGCACACCGCGCAGCGTGGACTGCACCGCCTGCATGGCCTGCGCGAGGCGACCGATCTCATCGCGGCTGCGCACCTGCACAACATGCTGCAGATCACCGGCGGCCACTGCACGCGCAGCGGCTTCCACCGCCAGCACCGGCTGCACCACCGCACGCCGCAGCCACCAGCCCAGGCCCATCAGCAGCAGCACGGCGGCCAGCACGGTCAGCGCCGCGCACAGCAGCAGCGTCTGCCGCGCCTGCTGCGAACGGGCCGCTACCGCCGCTTCGGCCACCTGCGTGGCGTGCGTACTCAACGCATCCAGCGCGGTTGCCACCGGGCGGTCCTTGCCGCGCACGAGGTTGTCGCCGGCGGCGGGATCGTAGCTGGCCTCGGCGAACGCCTGCAGCGCCGCGTGATAGTCCTGCTGCAGCTGCGCATGCAGGCCGATGAACGCCTGCGCCAGTTCGCGCGTGCGTGCATCCGGGCTGCTGACCAGGCCCTTGGCCAGCTGCTCGACCAGACGGCCCTCGCTGTCGAAGGCGTCCAGGTGGCGCTGGCGCAACGCGTCGTCGTGGCCACGCAGCAGTACGTTCTTCCATTCCTGCACCTGGCCGCGGAACTCGCGCTGCAGGCGTTCGGCATCGCGGCTGTGCGCGACTTCGGGTGGAACCTCGGTGGACAACTTCAACCAGGCGGAGGCCAGGCCGGCCAGAGCGCACAGCAGGACCACAGCCAGACCAACAGAAACCGCGCCGAGCAGCTTGGACTGCAGGCGCGGAGCACGGACAGACGCATTCATGGGGAAGAACTCTCGGGAAGGGGCACTGCGGTATCGACTCGCTGCGCACGCCCTGAAGTGGGATGTTGATCACATTCGCGTTTCGTTTAGTGATGTGAAGGAGATGTTTCATAGGACAGATGTGTCCATATGGAACGAAAGCAGACCCTCGACAGAGGAATTAAATGTAACTAAGGTTGTTACATGAAATCCGCGAACCCACTCTCCGACGCCCTGCACGTGATGGCGCACCTGGTCGGCCATACCGCCCCGCGCACGTCCGAACAGCTGGCGTCCTGCCTGCCGACCCATCCGGTGGTGATCCGTCGTCTGCTGGCACAGCTGCACAAGGCCGGCCTGGTGCGCAGCACCCGTGGTCACGGCGGCGGCAGTCAGCTGGCACGCGATGCCGCGGCGATCACCCTGCATGACATCTATCTGGCGGTGGGAGCACCGCCGCTGGTCCAGGTCGGCGCTCGCGATTCCGGCGGTGGCTGCCCGATCCAGCAGCTGGTCAACAGCGCCCTGCTCGAAGGCGCGCGCGAGGCGCAGCGGCTGCTTGAGCAGCGCCTGCAGGCGACCACGCTGGATCAGCTCGGCGCCGACTTCGCCCGCCATCTTGCCCATCACCGTTCCCTGGAAGGTCACCATGAATCCTGATGTGCTCATCGTCGGCGGCAGCTACGCCGGCATTGCCGCCGGCCTGATCCTGGCCCGTGCCCGTCGCCCGGTCACCGTCATCGATGCCGGTTCACCGCGCAATCGCTTCGCCAGTCATTCGCACGGGGTGCTGGGGCTGGATGGCATCAGCGGCGCCGAGCTGCTGAAGACCGCGCGTCAGCAGCTGCTGGACTACCCCACGGTGCGTTGGGTGCATGCCGAAGTGGAGCACGCCCGCACCACCGCCGAAGGTGTGGAAGTGCGTACCGCCGATGGCCAGGTGCTGGCCGCGCGCAAGCTGCTGCTGGCCAGCGGCATCGCCGACCAGCTGCCGGAACTGCCCGGACTGGCCGAGCGCTGGGGCAGCACCGTGCTGCACTGCCCCTACTGCCACGGCTATGAAGTCGGTGGTGGTGCCATCGGCCTGCTCGGCGGCCATCCGATGTCCGCCAGCAAGGCGCCGCTGTTCGCCGACTGGGGCAATGTCACGTTCTTCAGCATGGGTCTGGAGATCACCGATGAGGAACGCGCCGCCATGCAGCAGCGTGGAGTGCACATCGAGACGTCACCCGTGCTGGGTGTGCAGGGCGACCAGCCGACCTGGCTGGAAGTGGAGCTGGCCGATGGCCGCCGCATCGCACAGCGTGCGCTGTTCGTGCCGGCTACCCAGGCGATGGCCACGCCGCTGGTGCAGCAGCTGGGGTGCACATTGGTCGAGAGCCCGCTGGGGGTGCTGATCGAGGTCGACATGATGAAGCAGACCTCGGTGCCGAACGTATACGCCGCGGGCGATGCGACCACGGTAGGCAACATCACCCTGGCCGCCGCCGAAGGCGTGCGCGCGGGGATCGGCGTGCATCATGCGCTGGTGGCCGAGGACAGCGTGCCGCGCCGACCCCCGACGCGACGTGCTGCTCTGGTAGATGCCGACCTTGGTCGGCGCCGTTTCATCGACGCATGGCGTGGAAGAGCAGTCGAGCAAGCTCGACTCTACGGATCCCGGGCATCCATTCGCCCGTGCCCGTCGAGCAGGTGCCGGCCTTGGCCGGCACCGTTCCATCATCCCTTCACGCACAGCACCTGGCGCAGCGTGTGCACCACGTCGACCAGGTCGAGCTGCGCCGCCATCACGTCGTCGATCGACTTGTACGCGGCCGGCGATTCATCCAGCACGCCGTTGTCCTTGCGGCATTCCACATGCGCGGTGGCCTCGCGGTGCTGGGCCAGCGTGATCTGCTGCCGCGCAGTGCCACGGCTCATCACCCGGCCGGCACCGTGGCTACAGCTGTGGAAGCTGTCCGCGTTGCCCTTGCCACGCACGATGTAGCTGCGCGTGCCCATGCTGCCGGGAATGATGCCCAGCTCGCCTTCGCGGGCACTCACTGCACCCTTGCGCGTAACGAGCAGTTCCTGGCCGAGGTGCGTCTCCTTCTGCACGTAGTTGTGGTGGCAGTTCACCGCCATCGCCGCCAGCTGGAACTTCGGCAGCCGGTGGCGCATCTCGGCCAGCACCCGCGACATCATTGCCTCGCGGTTCTGCCGGGCGTAGTCCTGCGCCCACGACACTGCTTCGACGTAGTCATCGAACAGCGGCTCGCCTTCCATGAAGAACGCCAGGTCCTTGTCCGGCAGGTGGAAGCCGAGCACACGGCGCGCAAGCTCTTCGCGCGCCTTCTCGATGAAGTAGGTGCCGATCAGGTTGCCGGTGCCGCGAGAACCGCTGTGCAGCATCACCCACACCGTGTCCGTCTCGTCCAGGCACAGTTCGATGAAGTGGTTGCCGCCGCCCAGCGTACCCAGCTGGCGGTCGAGCTTGTCGGTGCGGATCCTGCGGTGCTTGTCCTTGATGTTCTCCAGGCCGGCGGCCAGCCCGGACTGCACCAGCCGCGTATGGATGCTGTCGGGCATGCGGTGGTGCTCGCCGCCACGGCCGTTGCCGACCGGGATGCTGCGCTCGATGCTGTTGCGCAGCTGCCGCAGGTCATCGGGCAGGTCGTTGGCACGCAGCGTTGTACGCACCGCGGCCATGCCGCAGCCGATGTCGACGCCGACCGCGGCCGGGATGATCGCACCGCGGGTCGGGATCACCGAGCCCACGGTCGCGCCCTTGCCCAGGTGCACGTCCGGCATCACGGCCACCCACGGCCCGACGAACGGGATCTCGGCGATGTTGCGCAGCTGCTCATGCGCCTGCGCTTCCAGCGGCACACCGTTGACCCAGCCCTTGATCGGCGTGGTGCCCTCGGCGTGCAGCCATTGATAGTTGTGTTGAGTGTCCATGTCTTCGTGTTTGTCCTTGATGGGCCGGCGGCGCGTCCCTGCGCCGCCGCGACCCCCTACCTGATCGTCACCAGCTGCTTCAGCACGCCATCCAGGCCGCCGAACACGGTGAGCTTGTCGATCTTCTCGGTGACCTTCTCCAGTGCCTCCAGCTCCTTCAAGCGCATCAGCACCGGGTTGTCCTCGATCAGCTTTGCGGTGTTGAGCTGCGAACGCGTGGCGTTGGCCTCCTCGCGACGGCGGATCACGCTGGCCTGGGCCTGCTTCTCGGCCAGCACCACACCGTTGAGGATCTCCTTCATCTCACCCGGCAGGATCACGTCCTTGATGCCCACGCCGAGCAGCCGCACGCCGTGGCCCTCGATCGTCGCCTGCACATGCGCGGCGATCTCGCTGTCCAGTGCCGCCTTGTCACCCAGCAGCTCGTCCAGGCTGCGCGCGGCAATCGCCTGGCGCAGGCCGAACTGCAGCTGCCGGTAGACGAACTCGTCGGCATTGCTGAGCGTGCGGTGTGCACGCACCGGGTCGACCACCTGCACGGTCGCGGCCAGGTTCACCCGCAGGGTCACCTTGTCGCGGCTGAGCAGTTCCTGGCCGGACACGTCCAGCGAACGCGCACGCAGCTCCACACGCTCCACCGACACGTTGCCATTGAAGTTCCAGAACGCGTGCAGGCCGGCGTCCAGCGTCTGCCGCAGCGTGCCATCGATGAACAGCAGGCCGACCGATTCGCTTGGCACGGTACTGATCACCGCTACACGCGGCAGCACGCCCAGCTGGCCCAGGCGCTGCTGCACGTCCGCCGGGATGCGCGGCTCGTCACCCAGCGCCATCACGCGCACCCGGGTGTCGACCGAGCCCCGCCAGTACAGTCGGCGGCTGCCCGGTGGCAGGACTTCATCGATACGGCCGTTGCGCAGCAACAGACCGACCTCGGTGGCGCCGACATTGGCCAGCACGAAGTGCGTGTCCAGTCGTGCGCCCAGTGCCTCGATCAGGCTGTCCTGGTCGCTGCCGGTATAGGCCGCGCCCTTCGATGCGGTGTGGATGTCCACGTGCGGGCGGCCGCCGAACGGCGACAGGCGGTGCACGCCCGGCAGCAGGATCTGCTGGAAACGACGGTTGCGATACACCAGGCCGCGCTCGCCGTCGCCGATCACGACCTTGATGGTCCAGAACATGGGAGTCTCTCCTTGTATGGCTCTGGTGGTTCGACCCTTTGCGGATGAATCGCCATGACCCGGGTCGATCAGGTCGTGGCGAGGCTGGCTGCACACCACGTGCAGGCAGCGGAAGAGGGCAGCCACCGGTGGACGGTCCACGCGCGGAGCCTACGGTGCACCGGCACTGCTGCCATCGTCGTTCCCGGCAGGCAGCACCGGTGCGGAACGTGGCTGGCAGTGGCGGCGGGCCGGGGCCCGGCGTGCGGTCCGTTGCCTTCCACGTTCCTGCCCGAAGGCGTGGTCCGTGGACGGCGACGATGGCCGCTGGGGCTTGCGCCCCGGGTGTTGCTTCAAGTCATGACGTGACAGGTCATGTGGTTTGGAGTGGGAATCGAACCCACGACAGACGGATTACGGATCCGTTGCTCTGACCAAGCTGAGCTATCCAGTTGGGGACCGCGCGGAATCGAACCGCGTACCGGCGAACCGATGCCTGCTTCCAGCAGGCGATCCAGGCGATGGCATGTCCGCGACCTCCGGCATACGCCACGGCAACGCCGCGCGCACCAGCCCGTGGTGGAAACGGGATCGTTGGAGAATCGAGGGTGCAGGCCATCGACATTATCGCGAGCGATAATGTTTTGATGCGATGCAGATAATGTCCAGGCGTCGCCACTCGCGCGAAGTAAATCCTTCGGCGGAGCGGAAAAAACCTGTGTCAGTGAGCGGCGGGTTGCCGCGCGGGGTGCAGTTCTGGCATCGCGGGTCCTTGTGCCGACGCAAACGAAAACGCCCCCGGGACTTGCGTTCCGAGGGCGTCGTCAAGCCTCGGAGATCGGGGTGGCCGATCTCCGCAGGGCGGGTATCAGGCCGTTGTCAGCTGGACTTCCTTGCCGAACGCGCGCGCCAGCAGGTCCATGCGCAGGCATGGCAGCAGTTTGGCGATGGCGACGGAATGCGCGTTCAAGGGAAGTTTCCAGTGGTTGTTGAAACGAGGTGCGCACGATAAACCACGATTTATTCGTGCGCAACCATTTTGTTCAATTATTTTCTTCTTTACCGCGCAATGCCGGCCAGCGGCCGGCACTACCGGGTCTCAAGCTTCCGTGCTGGCGGCATCCAGCTGCGCGACATCCTGCACGCTCAGCGACACGTTGGCTGCGGCCAGCAGATCGTGCAGCTGCTCGACGCTGGTGGCGCTGACGATCGGCGCGGTGATTGACGGCCGTGCGATCTGCCATGCCAGTGCGATCTGCGCGGCACTGGCGTTGTGCTTGCTGGCCACGTCATCCAGCGCCTGCAGGATGCGCAGGCCACGCGGATTCAGATAGCGCTTCACCACGTTCTCGCCACGTGCCGGGCTCTTGGCCGCATCGGCCGGCGTGCGGTACTTGCCGCTGAGGAAGCCGCTGGCCAGGGCGTAGTAGCCGATCACGCCGATCTGTTCGCGCTGCACCAGCGGTTCCAGCTCCTTCTCGTAGCCGGCGCGGTCGTACAGGTTGTACTCGGGCTGCAGGGTTTCGTAACGCGGCAGCTTGTAGTCGGTGGATACCTTCAGCGCATCGGCCAGGCGCGTGGCGCTGTAGTTGGACGCACCGATCGCACGCACCTTGCCGGCTTCGATCAGGCGCCCGAACGCGGCCAGGGTCGCTTCCAGCGGCGTGGATTCATCGTCTTCATGGGCCTGGTACAGATCGATCACGTCGGTCTGCAGGCGGCGCAGCGAATCTTCCACCGCGGCATTGATGTTGTCCGGGGTCAGGCCGGGGCGTTCGGCCCACTTGGCCACCTTGGTTGCCAGCACCACCTTGTCGCGCTTGCCGCTGCGGGCGAACCATTTGCCGATCAGCGTTTCCGATTCGCCGCCGGCATTGCCCGGCACCCAGGCCGAATACACATCGGCGGTGTCGACCAGGTTGAAGCCGGCATCGACGAAGGCATCGAGCAGGGCGAAGCTGGCCTTCTCATCGGCGCTCCAGCCGAACACGTTGCCACCGAAGGCGAGCGGACGTACATGCAGGCCGGAACGGCCCAGTTCGCGGGTTGCCGTCATGGGCACGGACTCCTTGGGGGAAGTGCTCCAGAATAAAACGCGTTGTGTGACCGTGCTGCGGCGGTGACCACAAAACAGTGTTCCGCGATGCGCACGCAGCTAACGTTTTGTGAACACCTGGGACGCCGCGGCTGCTAGTCTCGCCGCATCTTCCGCTGGAGTCGCTCCGATGATGCCTGCTTCGTCCCTGCGTGGTTGCCGCCTGCTGCTTGCTTCGGCCCTGCTTGCCGCTGTTCCCGCGTTCGCCGCACCGGCCACGGTGGCACCGGCGAAGATCCAGGTGTCACCGGCCATCGATGCGGCGGTGAAGGCGTCGACCCGTGATGCCAACAACGTCAAGCGCGATGGCTTCCGTCATCCGGCGCAGACGCTGTCGTTCTTCAAGGTGACGCCGGAAAAGACCGTCATCGAGATCACCCCCGGCAACGGCTGGTACTCGGAAATCCTGGCGCCGCTGCTGCAGGACAAGGGCCACTATGTTGCCGCCGTGGTCGACCCGATGGCGGTGCCCGAGGGCCGCGGCCGTGACTACCAGCAGCGCAGCCGCGACAGCCTGGAAAAGAAGTACGCCGGTGCGCCGGCACAGTTCGGCAAGACCGCCGTGGTCGCCTACGATCCGGCCAAGCCGGTGTTCGGCCCGGCCAGTTCAGCCGACGTGGTGCTGACCTTCCGCAACGTGCACAACTGGCGCAAGGCCGGCCAGGCGCAGGGCATGTTCCAGGGCTTCTTCAACGTGCTCAAGCCGGGCGGCGTGCTGGGCGTGGTCGAGCATCGCGCCAAGGCCGACGTGGCCGACGACGATGACACCGGCTACGTCGGCCAGCAGCAGGTGATTGCGATGGCCGAAGCCGCCGGCTTCAAGCTGGATGCGCGCAGTGAGGTCAACGCCAACCCGCGCGATACCAAGGACCACCCGAACGGTGTGTGGACGCTGCCGCCGACCAACCAGCATGACAAGGCCGATGATGCGAAGTACCAGGCGATCGGCGAAAGTGACCGCATGACCCTGCGCTTCATCAAGCCGTAAGGCGGTAGAGCCGGGCTGACGCATGTTGACTCTGTAGAGCCGAGCCCATGCTCGGCTCATCGCGCGTAGCGCGGCGCATGGCTGGTCCCAAGGCCGGCCATGCGCCGGAATTCGATCGTATGCAAGGACATGGATTGTTGAAAAAGATCTTTTACATCGCTGTCGCGGTACTGGTAGTGACGCGGCTCATCGATTTCGTGTTCTACGGTGGGCACGCCCACGATCTGGTCGGGGCCGTTGGATTCGGAGTGCTGTTCGCCGGCATCCTGTTGGATGAACGTGCACGCAGCGCAAGTCCCTCACCGGCCCGCTTGCGGCGCCGGGCCAATGTCATCGCGGCATGCGGTATTGCGCTGGTGCTGGGCTCGTTCCTGCTGGAATGGAAGGTCTTCGGCTGAGCCCGCCGTGATCGCGGCGGCAACGCGGGAATGGGACAATGCCCCACCTGCCGACTGCCGTGCCCGCAATGCTGATTGCCTTCAACAAGCCCTTCAACGTGCTCTGCCAGTTCACCGACCGCAGCGTGCCGCCGCGGCCGACGCTGGCCGGGTTCGGCCTGCCGCCGCGCGTGTATGCCGCCGGGCGCCTGGACCATGACAGCGAGGGCCTGCTGCTGTTGACCGACAACGGCACGCTGGCGCACAAACTGACCGACCCGAAGCACAAGGCCGACAAGACCTACTGGGTGCAGGTTGAAGGCACGCCCAGCGACGAACAGCTGCAGCAGCTGCGCACGGGCGTGGTGCTCAATGACGGGCCGACCCTGCCGGCGAAGATCGAGCGCCTCGATCCGGCGCCGTCGCTGTGGACGCGTGATCCGCCGGTTCGCTTCCGCAAGACCGTACCCGACAGCTGGCTGGCGATCACGATCCGCGAGGGCCGCAACCGGCAGGTGCGGCGGATGACCGCGGCAGTGAACCTGCCGACGCTGCGGCTGGTACGCGTGTCGATGGGGCCGTACCGGCTGGACGACCTGCAGCCGGGGCAGTGGCGGCAGATCGGCTGATGCAGAAAGGGCCGGATACCTTCCGGTACCCGGCCCTCTCGTAGCTGGTGGGGTCAGATCCCTTCCGCAGGAAGGGCTCTGACCCCCGCAGACTCAGGCATCGCTGCCGATGTCGCTGTGCTCGTCCACCACGGTGTCGTTGCGGCGGTCGCGCGCATTGATGCGCTGGGCCTGGCCGTTCACCACATGGCCCTGCGCGGCCTTCTTCTTCTGCTGCTTGCGGTATAGCGCATAGCCAAGCAGGCCGACGCCAACGGCTGCGGCAGCCACGGCGACTGCCGGGTTGCGGCGCGCGAACCTGGTTGCGGCCTTGCCGCCAGTCTTCACCGCGCCAATGGCGGCACCGGTCTTGATCCAGTCGGCACTGCGCAGGCTGCCACCGGCGCTCTTGAGGCCGTCGCCGGCGGTGTGGGCCAGCTCCAGGGCGCGCTCCAGAGCGCGGTCGGTGATTACGGTCAGCTTGCTCATGCGGGGGGTCCTTTGCCTCGGGTCGAAGTCCAGTGTCGCGCGTTGCCCGTAAACGGTATGTCAGTCGAGGTCACACGTGGCGTGACTTTACCGCAGCCATTCAGGATCAGGCAGGGTCCGCAGCCGGCCCCACCGGTCAGGTCCCGCGCGGCTTGGCCCGATGGGTGGCCGTCGCCGTCCACGGGTCATTCGGCCACGGATGGCGCGGGTAGCGGCCCTTCATTTCCTTTTTCACTTCCGCGTAGGTGTTTTCCCAGAAGTTGCGCAGGTCCTGGGTGACCTGCAGCGGGCGGCCACCGGGCGAGAGCAGGTGCAGGGTCAGCGGCACGCGGCCATCGGCGATGCGCGGCGTGTCAGCCAGGCCGAACAGTTCCTGCAGCTTCACCGCCAGCACCGGCGGCAGCGGTTCGCCGCTCTCGCTGTCCAGCGCGTAGGTGATCGGCCGCTCCAGCCCGGAGGGCACGGTGATGCGGGTCGGTGCATGACGCTCGACCAGCTGACGCTGTGACCACTCCAGGGGCGACTTCAGCGCTTCGCCGAAGCTGGACTCGTCCAGCGCATCCAGGCGGCTCTTGCCGGCGAACGCAGGCTGCAGCCATTGCGCACGCGTGGCCAGCAGGGCGTTGTCGCTGCAGTCGGGCAGGCCGAGTTCGGGCATCCAGCGCCGCAGCGACTCCACGCGTGCCTGCCATTGACGCAGGCCTTCGGTCCACGGCAGCGCCTGCAGGCCGAGTTCAGCCACCGCGTCGGTCAGCGCCTGTGCGGCGTGCTGCGGATCAACCCGCCCGGCCGAGCGGCTGTCCAGCACGATGCGGTCGAAACGGGTCTCGCGCAGTGCCACCAGGGCGCGACGCCCGCTGTCCCAGCGCACTACGTCCTCGGTCACGAAGCGCTCCGGCCACGCCTTGCGCAGCTGGCCCTCGTCCACCGGTGCGGCACGCAGCAGCAGCGCGTCGCGTGCCTCGAAGCGCAGTTCACTGGCTACCAGCCACGGCTCGCCACGCAGGTCGCTCAGATCGTGCAGGCGTGCGCTGCGACCGTTGGCCAGCAGGAAGCGCAGCGGATCGCTGGGATGCTGGACACCGATGCGGTCGGGGAAGGCGTGCGCGAGCAGGTCGCCCAGTTCGTGCGCCTCGATGCTGGCCGGTGGTGCGGCCTCGCAGCGCAGGCGGCGACGCCACTGCTTGGCGGCGGTATCGATCGCGGCCAGGCCGCTCCGGTTGGCGTCGCCCGGTGCGCGGCCATTGCGGAACGCCGCCAGCGCACGCCAACGTGCCGCCAGCGCGTCACCGCCCTGGCGCAACGGATCGCGCGCCTCCAGCAGGGCGGCCAGATCGGCGGCCAGCGCCTGTGCGCGGGCATCGGGCGCGGCCAGCAGCATCGCCGCCATCCGCGGATGCGTGCCCAGCGCCAGCACACGGCGGCCAAGTGCGGTGATCGCGCCGCTGCTGGACAGCGCGCCGAGCCGCTGCAGCAGTTCGCGGGCGGCACCCATCGGGCCGGCCGGTGGCGGATCGAGGAAGCGCAGGTCGCTGCTGCCCCAGGCGGCGAGTTCCAGCGCCAGTCCGGCCAGCTCGACCTGATCGATCTCGGCGCGGCGCTGCGGTTCCAGCCGCTGCGACTGCGGCCACAGCCGCCAGGCCACGCCTTCGGCCACGCGACCGGCGCGACCGGCGCGCTGGTCGGCCGACGCCTGCGCGATGGCCACCACGTCCAGCCGGGTGAAGCCACTGTTGGGGTCGTAGCGCGGCTCGCGCGCCTGGCCGCTGTCGATCACCACGCGCACGCCGGGCAGCGTCACCGACGACTCGGCCACGTTGGTGGCCAGCACCACACGCCGACGACCATCACTGGCCGCCTGCAGGACCCGCGCCTGCTGCTCCACCGGAAGTTCACCGTGCAGGGCCAGCACTTCGACGCCGGCATCCAGCGATTCCTGCAGCCCGGCCTGCACCCGCGCGATCTCGCGTTGGCCGGGCAGGAACACCAGCAGGTCACCGGGATGTTCAGCCAGGGCCTGCTGCACCGCGCGGCGAACCTGCAGTTCCAGCGCCTCATCGCGGCGCGCCGGGAAATGGCTGACCGTCACCGGGTAGCTGCGGCCTTCGCTGCTCAGCCGCGGCGCATCGAGGAAGCGTGCCAGCCGTTCGCCATCCAGCGTTGCCGACATCACCACCAGGCGCAGGTCATCGCGCAGCTGTGCCTGCACGTCCAGCGCCAGTGCCAGGCCGAGATCACCGCTGAGATGGCGCTCGTGGAATTCGTCGAACAGGATCGCACCGACCTCTTCCAGCATCGGGTCGTCCTGCAGCATGCGGGTGAGGATGCCTTCGGTGACGACTTCAATGCGGGTGCGTGCCGAAACCTTGTTCTCGAAGCGGATGCGGTAGCCGACCGTGCCGCCCACCTCTTCGCCCAGCTGCCGCGCCATGAACAGCGCGGCGCTGCGTGCGGCGACCCGGCGCGGTTCCAGCAGGATGATCTTCCGCCCCTGCAGCCACGGTGCATCGAGCAGCGCCAGCGGCACCTGGGTGGTCTTGCCGGCGCCGGGCGGCGCCTCCAGCACCAGCCGCGGCTGTGCGGCCAGGTGCTGCTGGATCTGTGGCAGCAGCGGGGAGATAGGGAAGAGCGGGGCGTTCATGTGCAAAGGATAAGGGGCCACGGCGGGCGCAGGTACAATGCGCGGGCACTTTTCCCCCGCGATGACCATGCACCTGATCGATATCGGCGCCAACCTGACCCACGACTCCTTCGACCGCGACCGCGATGCCGTGCTGGACCGCGCGCGCCAGGCCGGCGTGGTGCAGATGGTCATCACCGGTGCCAGCCGCGAGCACTCGCCACTGGCCCTGCAGCTGGCGCAGCAGCACCCGGGCTTCCTGTATGCCACCGCCGGCGTGCACCCGCATCATGCGGTGGAGTACACCGAGGAATGCGACGCCGAGATGCGCGCGCTGCATGCCCACCCGGAAGTGGTGGCAGTGGGCGAGTGCGGGCTGGACTACTTCCGTGACTTCTCGCCGCGCCCGGCCCAGCACCGCGCGTTCGAGCGCCAGCTGCAGCTGGCCGCAGACAATGGCAAGCCGCTGTTCCTGCACCAGCGCGACGCGCATGCCGATTTCATGGCACAGATGAAGAACTTCGAGGGCCGCATCGGCCCGGCAGTGGTGCATTGCTTCACCGGTGAGCGCGATGAGCTGTTCGACTACCTGGACCAGGACTGGTACATCGGCATCACCGGCTGGCTGTGCGACGAGCGCCGTGGCGGGCACCTGCGCGAGCTGGTGAAGAACATCCCGGCCAACCGCCTGATGATCGAGACCGACGCGCCGTACCTGCTGCCGCGCACGCTGAAGCCGCTGCCGAAGGACCGCCGCAACGAACCGATGTTCCTCTCGCACATCGTGGAAGAACTGGCGCGTGACCGTGGCGAAGACGTGGCGGTGACCGCCGCGAATGCAACTGCCGCGACGCGTGCGTTCTTCCGCCTGCCCGACGCGGGTTGATTCCCTTCGTCGCGTCGAACGCGGCGACCGTGTGTCGTAGAGTCGAGCTTGCTCGACTGCCGTGCAGAAGCAGTCGAGCAAGCTCGACTCTACAAGCGGGTCAGAGTGCTTCCAGCAGCCCGCGCAGCCCTTCCCGATACGTCGGGAAGCGCGGCTCCCAGCCCAGCGCCTCGCGCGTACCGGTGCTGTCGATGCGCTTGCTGCTCTCGTAGAAGCGCCGCAGTGTCGGGTTCAGCGCGGGATCGTCCCAGGGCATGGCAGGTGGCATCGAAAACCCGCCCAGCTGCGCGGCGAAGGCCAGTACCTGCTGCGGCGGTGCCGGCTCGTCGTCGGCCGGCAGATACAGCCCATCCACACACAGCCGCTGCATCGATGCGGTAACGACCCTTGCCAGGTCATCCACGTGCAGTCGGTTGAACACCAGCCCAGGACGCACTACGTGGCGTGCGCGGCCCTGTGACAACTGCAGCAGCGCATTGCGTCCCGGCCCGTACAGGCCGGGCAGGCGGAATACCGCCGAGGCGATACCGCGCTGCTCCGCCAGCGCACGCCACTGGTCCTCGGCGCGTCTGCGTTGCATGCCGGACGTTTCAGTGGCATCGGCCACGCTGGTCTCGTTGACCCAGCCGCCGGCCCGATCGGCATAGACCGACGTGGATGACAGATAGCCCAGCCAGCGAAGTGCCGGACTTTCCTGCAGTGCCGGTAGCAGCAGACGCAGTGCCGGGTCACCCTCGGCATCGGGCGGCACGCTGCACAGCACGGCCTCGGCCTGCGCGATCTCATCGAGCAGGGCGGGCGACGGTGGTATGTCAGCTCGCAGCTGATGGCGCAGCAGGCCATCGTGCGGTGCCGACGCCGGGTCGCGCACCGTGCCGGTCACGTGTACGCCCAACGCCCGCAGATGCGTAGCCAGCACGCACCCGCTCCAGCCCATGCCGAGGATCAGCACCCGCGCCGGCAGCGCGTTGGTCTGCAACGCGGCGCTCACGCGCTGCGCAGCGCCTGGTAGGCCTGCAGACTGCTGTAGGCGACCTGCAGCAGCAGAGCTTCCTGGTCGGCCTTGCGCGCGCGCGCCAGCATGTCGCCGACGATCTGTTCTGCCTCCACCTGCTGGCCGGCTTCCAGATCGCGCAGCATCGAAGCCTTCAACGCAGAGCCGGCCTGGGTCAGGGTACCGCGTGCGGTGTCCTGCGCAGCATCGGGAATCGGCTCACCGGCAGCTTCGGCCACGGCCAGGCATTCGTCGTACAGGCCACGCACGATCGCCTCGCCATCATCGGTGGCGACGATGCTGCCGATATCCGCGCGCAGCAGGCAGGTCGCGGCGGCCAGCGCGGTCAGGAACGTGTACTTGATCCACTGTTCCTGGCCAATGTGCTCGCTGGCCAGGTGATCGAGGTTGGCCCGCGCGCAGGCGGCGGCGAAGGCACGCACGCGCTCGGAGATGGCACCGCCGTCGCGCTCGCCGAAGGTGAGCTTGGCCGGCTTGCCCAGGTGCAGCACGGCGCCGTCGGGGGCCTTGGTGGCGCTGATGAAGCACAGGCCGCCGAGCACGGCGTCGCGGCCGAAGCGCAGGTCCAGCGCGTTGTAGTGGTGCAGGCCGTTGAGGATCGGCAGCACGGTGGTGTTCGCGCCCACGGCTGGAGCAATGGCGTCGATCGAGCTGTCGAGGTCGTAGGCCTTGCAGCTGAGGATGACCAGATCGAACGGCTTCTGCGCGGCCGATGCGGGCAGCGCATCGGCGGTGACGTGCTGCACCGGGAAGCTGGCATCACCGAGCGGGCTGCGGATGACCAGGCCGTCGCGATCCAGCTGGGCGGCGCGTGCGGGGCGCACGAGGAAGGTCACGTCCACGCCGGCCTGGGCCAGGCGACCGCCGAAGTAACCGCCGGTACCGCCGGCGCCGAGGATCAGGATGCGCATTGCACGTTCACCGTTTTCTGGGGAATCAGGAGTGCGATTGTGCCGGAGATTGCGGCCAACGGCGGAGCCCCTCGTGGTGGTTCGCGGAATGCACTGTTCATCGGGGTTGGCCGGGCGGGTAGGCCGCGCAGGGGGCGCTGCAAGTACATCCATGTAAGCTCGGTCGCCGCTTGCTCGTGCGCGCAGTCCTGCGCGCACGGCAAGACCGGGGTTGGGCGTCCTGCCCAACCCGCCCGAGGCATGCTTCGGGCCCATGCGGCTCACGCCCCTGCGCAACCTACCCGCCCGGCCACGGACATGTTCCGGGCGCGGCCACCACGGAAAGCAGATCAAGAGCGGAAGCGGGTCGCTCGCTGCGCTCGCTCGTGTAGAGCGGTGCTCAGGGTAGTTGTTCGCTGAAGTCTTCGGTGTAGCCCAATAGCAGTGTGGTGCGGGTGGCCAGCGTTGCAGCCAGTTGTGCCCAGGTGTCGTGCGTTCCGGCCGCGTAGATGCGCTGCAGGTCCGCGACCAACGCGCCCGCCTCTGCAGGCGACGGTGCGCGGTCGCGCTGGAAACCGAGCCACGATGCGCCGAGTCCGAACAGACGGTAGTCGTAGCGCTCCTGCAGATGCCGGATCAGGGCGTGGTTCTGGAAGAGGTCCCAGTCCGCGCTGAAGTAGCCGTTGGGCAGGGCGGCAATCAGCAGGTCGTCACTGGCTACGGGTACCTGCTGCACGCAGACCACGTCATCGATGATGAGATCCGGCTTCGCATTGGCGGCGACCAGCGCCTCGATGTCTTCGTCGCTGCACATCAACGTACCCGCCAGCGCTGTCCACTGCAACCGATGCGTGGAATGCTCAAGCTGCGCGACGACGTGCGCCAGCAACCGCTCGCGTGCCGCCAACGCATCTTCCGGCGTCGCCGGGTCTTCGTCCTCGTACAGCGCGATGCGCTCGTCGTCGGACGCGTGCATGCTGGTGTAGCGGCACTGGCCGACTTCGTCGAGCGTGCACAGATAACGATGAAGGGGATCAGCCGCCTGCAGCGAGGCCAGGCAATCCAGCACCTCATCCAGCATGGGCGAATCGCTCAGCAGGACATGGCTGAACGCATCGATCGGACCATCCGACACGGCCTTGTCCAACGGAATGGGAGTGATCTTCATCGCCACAGCCTAGCCGTAATCCGAAACGAAAAGAGCCAAGCATCGGCCTTACCGTGAACGCTCCATCCACGCATGGCGTGGATCTATCGTGTCGACCAAGGTCGACACCTACCAACAGCGGTCCATGCCGTTCCGACATCTCGCGGAAATCTGTCGAAGGCGGGGTGGGTCCGGTTGCGGGGGCGTGAGCCGCATGGATGCG
>NZ_JAWJTG010000020.1:0-78327 GCF_032911605.1 Stenotrophomonas mexicanensis | reverse complement strand
CGGCCTTCGGAAAGGCCCTGCGTGGCGAGCGCGCCTGCCAGACGCGCGAGGAAGTGCCAGGAACCAGTGGCTGTCGCCCGTGCCTTCTACGAGGCAACCACCGGCAATGGCGATCTGCTGGAACCGCCGCCGGCGCTGGTCAGCCCGGCCTTCGGAAAGGCCCTGCGTGGCGAGCGCGCCTGCCAGACGCGCGAGGAAGGCATCTGCACCATCGATTCGGACCCGTGGCTGGATGCGCAGGATGGCGACATCGAGAGTCCGGTGCGCTACATCTGGAAAGAGGTCTCGGCGACGTCCGGCCAGGTCGAGATGCGCTATTCGGTATGGAAGAAGGCCTACGTGACCCGGTTGCCGATGGTGCGCCAGGGGCAGGGCTGCTGGCAGGTGGATGACATCCTCACCAACAGCGGTCGCTCGGTACGGAAGATCCTGGCCCAGCCGCTGCCTTGACCGTCTGCGGCATCCACGCAGGGTGCGGTCCTGTTGCCGGCCAGCGGCCGGCACTACCCGGGTGGGTGCCGACCGTTGGCCGGCACACCGCTATCGCGAATGCCCGAACACCAGTTCGATCACGAACTGGCTGCCGAAGAAGGCCAGCAGCAGTAACAGCATTGCCGCCAGCGTCCAGTGCACCGCCTTCATGCCGCGCCAGCCGTAGCGGCGACGGCCGATCAGCAGCACGCCGAACACGATCCACGACAGCACGCTCAGCACGGTCTTGTGCACCAGCTTCTGCGCCAGCAGGTCGTCGACGAACAGCACACCGGTGACCAGGGTCAAGGTCAGCAGCGCGAAGCCGACGGTGATCACCCGGAACAGCAGCGATTCCAGATCGGCCAGCGGCGGCAGGGCGCGCAGCCACGGCCGGAACTCGCGGCGGCGCAGGGCGCGTTCCTGCAGCCACAGCATGATCGCCAGCAGCGCGGCGATGCTCAGCGTGGCGTAGGCCAGCAGCGCCAGCCAGGCGTGGCTGGCCAGGCGCCAGCCCAGCACCTTGCTCGGTTCGTGGCCGTAGCCGTGGTAGGCCAGCAGCAGTACCGCGGCCAGCGGGAACACCACCACGCCCAGTGCCGACATGCGCCCGCGCGCGCCGACCAGCGAGGTCAGCCAGGCCATGCCCAGGCCGACCAGCGACAGCGCGGCGAAGAAGTGCATGTCCGGCCCGCCGTTGGTGCGCATCGCCACCATCACGTGGTAGCCGCCGTGCAGCAGCATCGCCGGCAGGGCGGGCCACAGCCAGGCGGGGGAGCCGGTGCTTTCATCGCGGCCAAGCGCACGCACCAGCAGGGCGCTGGCGGCCAGGTAGAGCAGGGCGGCGATGAGAACGATTAACATCGTTGCAGTTTCGCATACCCCTGCGGTGGTGGCGACGGCCCTGTGGTCGCAGTCCGGGGAGGGGAGCGGACCCGTTATACTGTCTGCCTTATTGTCCCCCGCTTTCAGACAGGTTGCGCCGCATGTTCGAGTCACTGACCCAGCGCCTTTCCGGCACCATCGAGCGCCTGCGTGGCCGCGGCCGCCTGACCGAGGAGAACATCCGCGAGGCCACCCGTGAGGTCCGCATCGCGCTGCTCGAAGCCGACGTTGCGCTGCCGGTGGTGCAGGCCCTGATCGAGCGCATCAAGGTGCGGGCGGTCGGCCAGGAAGTGCTGAAGTCGCTGACCCCGGGCCAGGCCCTGATCAAGGTCGTGCGCGACGAGCTGACCGCGGTGATGGGCGCCGAAGCCAGCGACCTGAACCTCAATGTGCCCGCTCCGGCCATCATCCTGATGGCGGGCCTGCAGGGCGCCGGCAAGACCACCACGGTGGGCAAGCTGGCCAAGCACCTGAAGGAAAAGCGCAAGAAGAAGGTGATGGTGGTTTCGGCCGACGTCTACCGTCCGGCCGCGATCGAGCAGCTGAAGACCCTGGCCGAGCAGGTCGGCGTGCTGTTCTTCCCGTCCAGCGCCGACCAGAAGCCCGAAGCCATCGTCCGCGCCGCCATCGACGATGCACGCAAGTCGTTCGTCGACGTGCTGCTGGTCGATACCGCCGGCCGCCTGGCCATCGACGAAGCAATGATGGCCGAAATCAAGGCCCTGCATGCTGCGGTGAACCCGGCCGAAACCCTGTTCGTGGTCGACGCCATGACCGGCCAGGACGCGGCCAACACCGCCAAGGCCTTCGGCGACGCCCTGCCGCTGACCGGCGTGGTGCTGACCAAGACCGACGGTGACGCCCGTGGCGGTGCCGCGCTGAGCGTGCGCTACATCACCGGCAAGCCGATCAAGTTCGTCGGTGTCAGCGAAAAGCCGGAAGGCCTGGACGTGTTCCATCCGGACCGTATCGCCAGCCGCATCCTCGACATGGGCGACGTGCTGTCGCTGGTCGAGCAGGTCGAGCAGCAGGTCGACAAGGACAAGGCCGCCAAGCTGGCCGAGAAGGTCGCCAAGGGCAAGAAGTTCGACCTGAACGACATGCGTGACCAGCTGGAGCAGATGCAGAACATGGGCGGCATCGGCGGCCTGATGGACAAGCTGCCGGGCCTGGGCAACATCCCCGACCATCTGAAGCAGCAGGTCAGTCAGGGCAAGGAAGTGCCGCGCATGATTGCCATCATCAGCTCGATGACCAAGAAGGAACGGCGCAACCCGAACCTGCTCAACGGCTCGCGCCGCGCGCGCATCGCCAAGGGCTCGGGCGTGACCCCCGCCGACGTCAACAAGCTGATGAAGCAGTACATGCAGATGGAAAAGATGATGAGCAAGATGGCCGGCGGCGGCATGAAGGGCATGTTGCGCAGCATGAAGGGCATGATGGGTGCCATGGGCGGCCGCGGCATGCCGTTCCGTTGATGCGTTGAACACCGGCTTTTTTTGTAGAGTCGAGCCATGCTCGACTGCTTTTCTGCCGGTGCCCGGGTCGAGGTAGAGTTGAGCAAGCTCGACGCCACCCCCGTTCTGCGCGCACCATGGGGGCCTGTCCGAAACGATGGGCCGTCATGCAGAGTTCCGCTGTATCTGTATCTTCCCGCGTCGAGGCGTTCTGCCGGCGCTTTGGCGTATCCGTTCCGATCCTGCTGGCCCCGATGGCCGGCGCCTGCCCGGTGCCGTTGTCGGCTGCGCTGGCCAATGCCGGCAGCATGGGGGCGATGGGCGCAGTGCTGTCGTCATCGGCCGATATCGGCCACTGGATGGATGGCTTCCGCGCTGCCTCGACGGGCCCCGCACAGGTAAACCTGTGGGTGCCGGACCCGGCACCGACCCGTGATGTCGCCGCTGAAGCCGCCAGCCGCGCCTTCCTCGCGCAGTGGGGTCCGGACGTGCCGGCCAGCGCCGCCGATGCCACGCCCGCCGACTTCGAAGAACAGTTCGCCGCACTGCTGGCGGCGCGCCCGGCGGTGGCCTCGACCATCATGGGCGTGCTGCTGCCGCGCCACGTACAGCAGTTGAAGGATGCCGGCATTGCCTGGATCGCCTGTGCGACCACCTTGTCCGAAGCGCGTGCGGCACAGGACGCCGGTGCCGACGCGGTGGTCGCACAGGGCGTGGAGGCCGGGGGCCATCGCGGTGCGTTCGATCCGGCGATGGCCGAGCGTCAGTTGGTCGGCCTGTTTGCGTTGTTGCCGCGCCTGGCCGATCACCTGCAGATTCCGGTGATCGCCGCCGGCGGTATCGCCGATGGCCGTGGCATTGCTGCCGCACTCACCCTGGGGGCCAGTGCCGTGCAGATCGGCACTGCCTTCCTGCGCACGCCCGAAGCGGCGATCGCTTCAGCGTGGGCCGATGGATTGGCGGCCAGCGAACCCGAAGATACCTGGCCGACCCGCGCCTTCAGCGGCCGCCTGGGCCGTGGCCTGGCGACCCCCTATGTGCGCGCCGCCGCTGCGGAAGGCGCACCGGCGCCACGCCCGTACCCGGTGCAGCGCGGCCTGACCGCGCCGATGCGCAGGCAGGCCGTGCAGGAAAATCGTCTGGCGGCGATGCAGGCCTGGGCCGGGCAGTCGGCGTGGATGGCCCCGGCACAGCCGGCCGCCGACGTATTGCGCGGCATGTGGGAACAGGCGCAGGCGCTGCTGCGATGACCGTGACCTGCAACGGCCAACCGGTGCAGGTGGAGGATCTGCTGCCTGCGCTGGTCAACTATGGCCACTTCACCTCGCTGCAGGTGCGCGGTCACGCCGTGCAGGGACTGGACCTGCATCTGGCGCGGTTGTCGCAGGCCACGCGCGAACTGTTCGGCAGCGAACTGGACGCGGCGCAGGTGCGGGGCTGGATGGCGCAGGCGCTGCAGCACGCCGGCCTGGCCGATGCCTCGCTGCGGGTGACGGTGTACTCGCGCCGCTTCGATTTCCGCAATCCGCTGGCGGCCGTACCGGTGGACGTGCTGGTGGCGGTGTCCGCGCCGGTGGCGCTGACCGCACCGAAGCGGGTGCGCAGCGTGGTGTGGCAGCGCGAGCTGCCGCAGATCAAGCACGTCGGCACCTTCGGCCTGTTTGCCGAGCGCCGTGCGGCGATGGCGGAAGGGTTCGACGATGTGCTGTTCGTGACCGCTGATGGCGTGATGAGTGAAGGCAGCACCTGGAACCTGGCCGTGCACGATGGTGAGCGCCTGCTCTGGTCACAGGCGCCGGCCCTGCGCGGTACTGCCGAGACGCTGTTGAAGCAGCATTGGCCGGGGGCACAGCTGACGCGGCCGTTGGCACTGGCTGAACTGGATAGCGTGAAGGCCGCTTTTGCCTGCAACGCCAGCGGCCTATGGGCGCTGGACGCCATCGACGGGCATGTCCTGCCGGGTTCGCAGGCACTGGCTGAACAGGGCAGGGCAGTGCTGGCGGCGGTGGCTTGGGACAGATTGGGGTGAAAACCCCCACCGGGCATGGCCCGGCGCTGCCGTGAAGGCGGATTCACCCCGGGGTTGGCTCGGCCGGGCTCTGCCGCTATAATCGCCCGCTTACCTCGCCATCCTGGCGACTGGGCAATAGGAAAAACACCATGGTCAAGATCCGACTGACCCGCGGCGGCGCCAAGAAGCGTCCGTTCTACCACATCATCGTCACCGACGTGCGCAGCGCGCGCGACGGCCGCAACATCGAGCGCGTTGGCTTCTACAACCCGGTCGCCCAGGGCGCCGAGAAGCGCATCGAGCTGGACCTGGCCCGCGTTGACCATTGGGTCAAGAACGGCGCCCAGCCGACCGACAAGGTCCGCAACCTGATCAAGGAAGCGACCAAGTCCCAGGCCGCTGCGGCCTGATCCTGACGGGCCACGCTTCGGCGTGGCCCTCTTGGTTGAAGCAGATGAAAGATATCGAGCGCCGCATCCTGCTGGGCAGGGTTGTCGGCGCTTTTGGTGTGCGCGGCGAGATCAAGCTCGAGTCCTGGACCGAGCCACGTTCCGCCATTTTCCGTTACCAGCCGTGGATCGTGCGCAGCCCGTCCGGCGTGGAAACCACGATTGAAGGTGTACGCGGCCGCGACAGCGGCAAGCACCTGGTCGCCCGTTTCCCCGGCGTCGAGGACCGCGATACCGTTGAAGCGATGCACGGCACCGAGATCTACGTGGCCCGCAGTGCGTTGCCGCCGCCGAAGCCCGACGAGTATTACTGGGTGGACCTGGAAGGCCTGGACGTGAAGACCACCGAGGGCGTTGCCCTTGGCCAGGTCTCGCACCTGTTCAGCACCGGCGCCAACGACGTGGTGGTGGTCCGTGGTGACCGCGAGCGGATGATCCCGTTCGTGCAGCCGGACTTCGTCAAGTCGGTCGACTTCGAGGCCAACCTGGTCGTGGTCGACTGGGATCCCGAGTTCTGAGTGTGAGCATGCGTTTCGACGTCATCACCCTGTTCCCCGAGTTCCTCACCCAGTCCGCTGGACTGGGCGTGGTCGGGCGCGCGCAGGAGAAGGGCCTGTTCAGCCTGCATGGCTGGAATCCCCGTGATTACGCCGAAGGCAACTACCGCCGGGTGGACGACCGCCCGTTCGGTGGTGGCCCGGGCATGGTGATGCTGATCGAGCCGCTGCAGGCCTGCCTGCAGGCGATCCGTGATGCTGATCCGACCCCGGCGCGGGTGATCTACCTCAGCCCGCAGGGGGCGCCGTTGACCCAGGCCAAGGTGCGGGAACTGGCGGCACTGCCGCGCATGGTCCTGCTCTGTGGCCGCTACGAGGGCATCGACGAGCGTTTCCTGGAGGCCAATGTCGACGAGGAGATTTCCCTCGGCGACTACGTGCTGTCCGGTGGCGAGCTGGGCGCGGCGGTGATCATCGACGCCGTGGCCCGCC
Source organism: Stenotrophomonas mexicanensis (assembly GCF_032911605.1). Lineage (NCBI taxonomy): Bacteria > Pseudomonadati > Pseudomonadota > Gammaproteobacteria > Lysobacterales > Lysobacteraceae > Stenotrophomonas > Stenotrophomonas mexicanensis. The sequence goes on along the minus strand of NZ_JAWJTG010000020.1, from coordinate 72,065 downwards.
TGCAGGACGGTGCCCTGAACGACGCGGAATCGGCGGCGCAGGACAGCTTCGAGGGCGACCTCGGCCTGCTCGACTGCCCGCATTACAGCCAGCCGGCCCAGCACCCGCTGGGTGACGTGCCGGACGTGCTGCGCTCGGGCAACCACGCGGCCATCGCGGCCTGGCGCCGCCAGCAGTCGCTGGTCCGTACCGCCCAGCGGCGCCCGGACCTGCTGGATGAACAGGCGCTGGGCAAGTCCGACCGCAAGCTGCTGGAGCAGGGCCGTCAGGCCCAGAAACACAAGGCCAGCCCCTAGCGCAGGGCTGGCGTTATCGGCTATCATGGCCAATTCCCGTCGGCCCCGGCCGGCGCGCGCAGTACCCAAAACAAACGTGCAGCACAGTCCGGTGACTGCATGAGCCTACGTTGTCGATACGACACGCCCACCCGAACAAGAATCGGTGTAACCCATGAGCAAGCTGAACAAGTCCATCGTCGCGGAATTCGAATCCGCCCAGATCACCCGTGAACTGCCGAAGTTCAGCCAGGGCGACACCGTTGTCGTCAACGTGAAGGTGAAGGAAGGCAGCCGCGAGCGCGTGCAGGCCTACGAAGGCGTTGTCATCGCCACCAAGAACGCCGGCCTGAACTCCTCGTTCACCGTCCGCAAGATCTCGCACGGCTACGGCGTCGAGCGCGTTTTCCAGACCCACAGCGCCATCATCGACTCGGTCGAAGTGAAGCGTCGTGGTAAGGTCCGCGCCGGCAAGCTGTACTACCTGCGTGGCCTGGAAGGCAAGGCTGCCCGCATCAAGGAAGACCTGGCTGCCGCTGCTGCCGCCAAGGCTGCCCGTCTGGCCGAAAAGGCCTGATAAACAACTTCGGTTGTTGCCGCGACGGCCACCTTCGGGTGGCCGTTTGCGTTTCCGGTATCGCATCGGCCACGATCAGGTGATGAACGACATCAACCCGCGCTACCCCGCCGTGATCCAGTCGGCGCTGCGCTTCCTCGACGGAAAAGGGCTGGCGCGCGTGCAGTCGGCACCGCTGCTGCATCGTGTGCTGTGGCGCATGGGCATCGCACTGCCACCGCCGATCCTGGCCGGCTTCGGCACCAATGCGCTGGTGCAGGGCCTGCTGTTCGGGCTGTTCTGGACCGCGCTGATGTGGCTGATGCTGTGGCAGGGCAGTGAACGCCCGCTGGCCCTGCTGCTGGCGGCCGGCCTGGTGGCCGGGGTGCTGTTCGGCGTGGTGATGGCGGCCTTGATGCGCTCGCTGCGCCGCCACCGCAAGCTGCCGGACTGGCAGCAGTTCCGGGCGCGGCAAGCGGACTGAGCCGATGGCGCACTGCGCCGTGACCGTTGGGGACAGGCCGCGCTAGGCTGCGGTTTCATCCCGATGGACGTGCTGTGCGATGCCTGCCAAGCGAACCGCACCTTCCACCGCGCCCGCGCTGTTGTCCGGCGGCAACCCGCAGATCGCCAAGGGCGAGGGCGATGCGCCGGTGCAGGCCTATATCGCGGCGATGCCGGACTGGAAGCGGCCGATCGGAGCACAGCTGGACGCGCTGATCGAACAGGCTGTACCCGGTGTGCACAAGGCAGTGAAGTGGAATTCGCCGATGTATGCGGTTGCGCCGGGCGAAGGCTGGTTTCTCAGCTTCCACTGCTTCACCCGCTACATCAAGGTGGCGTTCTTCCGTGGCGCTGCGCTGAAGCCGGTGCCGCCCGAGCCGTCCAGGAGTGCCGATACGCGCTACCTGCACATCCAGCAGGAGGGTGCGTTGGATGAGGCGCAGTTCCTCGACTGGGTGCGCCAGGCCGCGGCATTGCCCGGCGAGCGCATGTAAGTGCATCGTTCCGATCTCCCTGCCGACGAGAACCGCTGATGGCCACGCATGCACCGAACCCTGCCGATGTCGGAACCCCGGCCGCTGAACTGATCGATGCACGCATCGCCGAGCTGGGCGACTGGCGTGGCGAGGCGCTGGCACGCGTGCGTGCCTTGATCCATGAGGCGCTGCCGGACGTGCAGGAAACCTGGAAGTGGCGCGGTACACCGGTGTGGGAGCACAACGGCATCCTGTGCACCGGCGAAACCTACAAACAGGCGGTGAAGCTGACCTTTGCCAACGGTGCGGCGTTGGCCGATCCGAAGGGCCTGTTCAACGCCAGCCTGGACGGCAACACGCGACGTGCGATCGACATCCATGAAGGCGCGATGCCGGATGCCGCCGCGTTCAAGGCGCTGATGCGCGCGGCGGCCACGTTCAACGCTGCCAAAAAGAAGAAACGGTAGAGCCGGCCGCTGGTCGGCTGTTGCGCGATGCCCCCGGATGGGTTTGAGGTTGCCGGCCAGCGGCCGGCACTACCGTGGTAATGACCGGCGACGAAGAAGAAGCGGTAGAGCCGGCCGCTGGCCGGCTGTTTTGCGATGCCCCCGGAGGGGTTTGAGGTTGCCGGCCAGCGGCCGGCACTACCGTGGTAATGACCGGCGGCGAAGAAGAAGCGGTAGAGCCGGCCGCTGGCCGGCTGTTGCGCGATGCTTCCGGAGGAGTTTGAAATTGCCGGCCAGCGGCCGGCAGTACCGCGCATTGAACGGCCCATGAGGTTGCCGGCCAGCGGCCGGCACTACCGCAGTGGCGCGGCATCCGGGTCTGCCACCGGCGACGGCGGGCAGGCCGGAATCTCCGACGGCGTGGCCAGTTCTTCGGCGTGCGAGGGCTTGCCCATCATCTTCGCCTTGCGCCAGCCGCCCCAGCGGTAATAGGCCAGCGACAGCAGCATCGACACCAGCGAGCTGACCGGGAAGCTCCACCAGATCGCATCGGCGCCCCAGTACGGCTGCAGCAGTTCGGCGAACGGCACGCGTACGCCCCACAGCGAACCGGCCAGGATCAGCAGCGGCGGAATCACTGCGCCGGTGGAGCGCACCACGCCGGAGATCACGAAGCTGACGCCGAAGAACAGGAACGAGCCGATCACCACGTGGTTGAGATGGCGGGCGATGTCCAGCGCCTGGCTGGCCGGTGGCAGGAACAGTGCCAGCAGCTGGCGATCGAACACCACCAGCGGCAGGATCAGCGCGCCGGTCAACAGGAAGTTGAACAGCACGCCCTGGCGCGCGGTGCCGCGCACGCGATCCCAGCGCTGCGCACCGACGTTCTGTGCCGCCATCGAAGAACACGCCGCACCGATCGCCATCGCCGGCATCTGCAGGTAGTTCCACAGCTGCAGGGCAGCGCCGTAACCGGCGCCGGTGTCGGTGCCGTACTGGTTGACCATGGTCATCAGCAGGATCACCGACAGCGAGATCAGCACCATCTGCAGGCCCATCGGCACGCCCTTGATGACCAGCGCCTTGAGGATGGTCAGGTCGAGCTTGAACAGGCGCATGTCGGCGCGGCCCAGCCACAGGGTGTGGCGCTTGTGCCGCATGTACAGCAGCAGGCCGGCCAGCGACAGCGTCTGCGCGACCAGCGTGGCCCAGGCCGAACCGGCAATGCCCAGCGCCGGGAACGGCCCCATGCCGAAGATCAGCACCGGGTTCAGCACGATGTCCAGTGCCACCGACACCATCAGGAAACGGAACGGCGTGCGTGAATCACCGGCACCGCGCAGCGCGGCGGTGAGGAAGGCGAACGCGTACAGCGTCGGCATCGCCAGGAAGATGATCTGCAGGTAGGCCTCGGCCAGCGGCAGCGAGGCGGCCGGCGTGCCCATCGCCGCCAGCAGCGGATGGGCCATGAACCAGCCGGCGATGGCGATGATCACCGACAGGCCGATGAAGAAGGTGGCGCTGGTACCGACCACGCGCCGTGCCTGCGCGATGTCGCGCGCACCGATCGCCTGGCCGATCAGGATGGTCGAGGCCATGCCGAAGCCGAACACCGAGCCGATCAGGAAGAACATGATGTTGTTGGCGTTCGCGGTGGCGGTCAATGCCGCCTCGCCGAGGAAGCGCCCCACCCAGACCGCATTCACCGAACCGTTCAGCGACTGCGCGATGTTGCCCGCCAGGATCGGCAGGGAGAACAGCAGAAGGTTGCGGCCAATCGGGCCGGAGGTCAGGTCAAGCGGCGCTTTGGCCATGGAGTGGTGATCGATTCCCGGGAGGCGCACACTAGCACCAAGCCGGTTTGCAGGATGTGGCAATGCATCAACGACTGCAGGTGAAATGGAGCCTGGCGCTGGCCTTGATCGGCACCGCACTGGCCGCATGTTCGACAGGTGACCGGCTGGGCGATACCCAGGTGCGGCCGACCGACCGTCCCGAGTGCCTGGTCGGCAGCCAGCGCCAGGATCTTTCCGCTGGTGTACCCGCCTTGATCGGGGGCAGCGGCTGCCGCACCGACCCCGACCATCCGCGTCCTCTGAACAAGCCACCGGAGTAGTTCGCACCGATGCCTGAGCTTTCCCCGTTGTCGCCCAGTGTCCGCCTGGACATCTGGTTGTGGGCGGCCCGTTTCTTCAAGACCCGCAGCCTGGCCAAGCAGGCCATCGAGACCGGCAAGGTCAGCGTGGCCGGGCAGCGCCCGAAGTCCTCGCGCGCGGTGCGCGTGGGTGAGCAGCTGCAGGTCGACCGCGGCGAGGAGCATTTCGAGATCCAGGTGCTGGGCCTGAGCGACCAGCGCGGGCCGGCGCCAACGGCACAGCAGCTGTACGCCGAGAGCGAGGCTTCGAAGGCGCGCCGTGCCGAACAGCGTGCACTGCGCATTGCCGCACGCGATGGTTTCCAGCCGCCGGAACACAAGCCGGACAAGCGCGCGCGGCGTTTGATCCGGGCCTTGGGTGACATCGACGCGCTCTAGCGAAATCCTGATTCCAACGGATTGTTCCTATCGCGGTGCGAAACAAAGCGCCGGTCACGGTGCGTTCGGATTGCGCTGGGCAGGCTGTTTTTTCACCTATCGGAGGCCTGCCCATGCGTCGTCTGCTGTTATGCCTGTCCCTGCTTGCTGCTGCGCCACTGCACGCTGCCGACATCACCTTCTGGGACGTTCCGCAACGCGGTGGCAACAGCATGAACATGTCGCCTCCGGACCGGAAATACTTCGAGGCGCTGCGTGCGACCGGTGCGACCTGGGTGCGGCTGGTGCCGGACAAGTGGAAGGGGCGGGGCGGTCGTGACTTCCTGATCGGCAACGCCGATGACTATCGCGGACTGGTTCCGGCCGACCTGGCCACGCTGCGGCGGGTGCTGGATGACGCCGATGCGGCCGGGCTGAAAGTGGTGCTGACGCCGCTGTCGCTGCCGTTGCTGCGCTGGAAGCAGCACAACGGCGATGTGGTCGACCAGCGCCTGTGGCAGTCCTTCGACAACCATGTGCCGGCCCGTCGCTTCTGGCATGACCTGGCCACGGCGCTGAAGGGTCATCCTGCCTTGGCCGCCTACAACCTCATCAATGAGCCGGTGCCCGAGTACGGTGCAGGCCTGGCCGAGCATGCGTCCACTGAGGCGATGCAGCGGTGGTATGCCGGTGTGCAGGACGGCCCACGCGATCTGCGCCGCTTCTACTCGGAGCTGATCGCCAGCATCCGCGAGGTCGACACCGCGATGCCGCTGATGCTGGATGCGGGCTGGTATGCCGCCGCCGACGGTTTCAACTACTGGCCGGCACCGCTGGCGGATTCGAAGCTGCTGTACAGCGTGCACATGTACGAGCCGTATGCAGCAACCAGTGCACCGAACCAGACGCGTGCCAAACCCTGGCGCTATCCGGCGCAGGTGCCGTTCGGTGCAGGCAGCGAGCAGTGGGATGCGGCGCGTGTACGCCGTTACCTGCAGCAGCCGATGACGTGGGCCGCCTCGCATGGCGTCGGTGCCAACCGCATGGTGGTGGCCGAATTCGGCTGCATGCGGCGGTGGCCGGACTGCAGCCGCTACCTGCAGGATGTGCTGCAGGTGCTGGAGCAGGACAAGGTGCACTGGGCCTTCTACGCCTTCCGCGAGGATGGCTGGGACGGCATGGACTACGAACTGGGCGACAAGCCGCTGCCGTGGTCGTACTGGCAGGCGCAGGAAAAGGGCGGCCATGTCGAGCCGCCGCGCTCGATGCAGGCGCCCTTGTTCGCACCGATCCTGCAGCGTTTGAAGGCGGGCAACCGATAAGCCGCCGGGCCTGGCCCGGCGCTACCCATGGCGATGCCGGTAGCGCCGGCCCATGTCCGGCCAGGCTTTCCCTCAGCGCTTGCCGCCGAGCAGATTGCCGCCCAGCTTGAGCAGATCGCCCACGCCCAGCTGGCCATCACCGTCCTGGTCCAGCAGGCTGCCGAGCAGGCCACCGGCAAGACCGCCCTGTTGCTGCACCTGCTGCTTCTCCTGGCCCAGGGCCTGGCTGAGTGAGCCGGCATCGGCCTGACCGCCGCCGAGACGCTGGGCGAGGAAGGCCATCACGATCGGGGCAAGAATCTGCAGCAGCTGGCTGGTGCGGCCGCTGTCGAGCTGGGTGGCCTGGGCCAGGCCGGTCTCCACCTTCTGCTGGCTGCCGCCGAAGATGTGGCCGAGGATGCCGGCACCGTCGCTGGCGGCACCACCGCCACCACCACCCAGTACCGAGCCGAGCACGCTGCCCAGGTCCAGGCCGCTGTGGTTGTTCTGCAAGGCGCCGAGCAGCGCCTGCGCGCCCTGCGGCTGCGAGGCGTTGTTGCCCAGCGCGCCCATCAGCACCGGCAGCGCGGCACTGATCGCGCCGGAAGCCTGGGTATCGCTGATGCCGAGCTGCTGCGACACCTGCTGCAGCGGGGCGCCCTGCAATTTGGCGAGAAGTTCGTCGGTCAGGCTCATCTGCGGAATCCTTGATTGGGGTTGGGCGTGCAGAAGGTACGACGCGGACCGTTAAAACGGCGACGCCGCCTCACGGGGAGGCGGCGTGCCGTACACGGGGCAGGGCGATCAGAGCTCGATGTCTTCGGCGCCCGGGGTGGCGGTGGGGAAGTCCGCTTCCGGCTGCGCCGGCTTGAACGGATCCGACGGCTGGCTGGCCAGCGCCTTCAGCGCCGCGGCAACACCGGCACCGTAGGCCGGGTCGGCCTTGCTGCAGTTGTCGATGTGGCGCTGCTTGATGAAGTCCGGCGCATCGCCCAGGGCACGGGCGGTGTTGGCGAACAGGCGGTCCTTCTGTGCCTGGTTGTAGCTGCGGAACAGCGCACCGGGCTGGCTGAAATAGTCGGCGTCGTCCTCGCGGAAATTCCAGAAGTCGGCGTCGCCCCGGATCTTCATCGGCGGCTCGCGGTACTGCGGCTGCTCCTGCCACTGGCCGTAGCTGTTCGGCTCGTAGTGCGGCAGGCCGCCGTAGTTGCCGTCCACGCGCATCGCACCATCGCGGTGGTTGCTGTGCACCGGGCAGCGCGCTGCGTTCACCGGAATCTGGTGGTGGTTCACGCCCAGGCGGTAGCGCTGCGCATCGGAATAGGCGAACAGGCGTGCCTGCAGCATCTTGTCCGGCGACGGGCCGATGCCCGGCACCAGGTTGCTCGGTGCGAACGCCGACTGCTCCACGTCCTGGTACCAGTTGACCGGGTTGCGGTTCAGTTCGAACTGGCCCACTTCGATCAGCGGGTAGTCGCTCTTCGGCCACACCTTGGTCAGGTCGAACGGATGCACGCGGTAGGTTTCCGCGTCCAGCTCCGGCATGACCTGGATGAACAGCTTCCACTTCGGGAACTCACCCTTCTCGATCGCGGCGAACAGGTCGCGGCCGTGGCTTTCGCGGTCATGGCCGACCAGGATCTGCGCCTGTGCGTCGGTCAGCGATTCGATGCCCTGCTGGCTGACGAAGTGGAACTTCACCCAGAAGCGTTCGCTGTCGGCGTTGGTGAAGCTGTAGGTGTGCGAGCCGAAACCGTGCATGTGGCGGAAGCTGCGCGGAATGCCGCGGTCGCTCATCACCACGGTCACCTGCAGCAGGGCTTCGGGCAGCAGCGTCCAGAAGTCCCAGTTGTTGCGCGCGCTGCGCAGGTTGGTGTGCGGGTCGCGCTTGACCGCCTTGTTGAGGTCGGCAAACTTGCGCGGGTCGCGCAGGAAGAACACCGGGGTGTTGTTGCCGACCAGGTCCCAGTTGCCTTCTTCGGTGTAGAACTTCAGCGCGAAGCCGCGGATGTCACGCTCGGCGTCGGCGGCGCCACGCTCGCCGGCCACCGTGGTGAAGCGGGCGAACATCTCGGTCTGCTTGCCGACCTTCTCGAACAGCTTGGCGCGGGTGTACTTGCTGATGTCGTGGGTGACGGTGAAGGTGCCGAACGCGCCCGAGCCCTTCGCGTGCATGCGGCGCTCGGGAATGATCTCGCGGTTGAGGTTGGCCAGCTTTTCCAGCAGCCAGACGTCTTCCATCAGCAGCGGGCCACGCGGGCCGGCGGTCTTGCTGTTCTGGTTGTCCACCACCGGCGCGCCGAAGGCCGTGGTCATCGGCGTGACCGGATCATCGCCATGCTTCTGCTTGGGCGTGGTGCTCAGTTCACGCTGCTGCTGGGCGCCTTCCGCAGGCGACGGCGCGGTGTGATACGGGCACTTGGGGCTGTTGTTATCGGACTGGCTCATGGCTGGCTCCTGCGGGTGAAGACGGGATGGAACATCTTCACTCGACTTTAGCTAGGGCCAGATGAAATGAATAATCGAATGATCCACTCAGGTTGATAGCTTCTGTCAATTGAAACGTGGAATAGGATTTGCGGGGCCTTTCGGGCGGCCGCCCGCGTCGTGGCGGGAGGCCGGGGCCGGGCGCGGCAGTCTTAGAGCAGCGCCTTCAACCGGTACAGGGCTTCCAGCGCCTGCTTCGGCGTCAGTTCGTCCGGGTCGATCGCCGCCAGCGCGTCCTGCGCCTTGCTCGACGGTGCCGCGAACAGGCCGAACTGCTGCGGTGCATCCAACGCCTGCGGCGCCAACTCGGCGGCATGGCTTTCACCACCGCGCTGTTCCAGCTCGGCCAGGCGACGCCGTGCCTGTGCCACGGTGGCGCGCGGCAGGCCGGCCAGTGCCGCCACCTGCAGGCCGAAGCTGCGGTTCGCCGGGCCATCCTTTACCGCGTGCATGAACACCAGCGCCTCACCGTGCTCGACGGCATCCAGGTGCACGTTGGCGATGCCGCTGCGGCCACCCTCGTGCTGCTCGTCGGCCAGCGCGGTCAGCTCGAAGTAGTGGGTGGCGAACAGCGTGTAGCAGCGGTTCTGGTAGGCCAGGTGACGGGCCACCGCGTCGGCCAGCGCCAGGCCATCGTAGGTGGACGTGCCACGGCCGATCTCGTCCATCAGCACCAGCGAATGGGCGGTGGCGTGATGCAGGATGTAGCTGGTTTCGGCCATCTCGACCATGAAGGTCGACTGCCCGCGGGCAAGGTCGTCGCCGGCGCCGATGCGGGTCAGGATGCGGTCGATCGGGCCGATCAGCGCACGGCTGGCCGGCACGAAGCTGCCGATGTGGGCCAGCAGTACGATCAGCGCGTTCTGCCGCATGTAGGTCGATTTACCGCCCATGTTCGGGCCGGTGATGACCAGCATGCGACGGTCCGGATGCAGATCCAGATCATTGGGTTCGAACGGCTGCTCGCGCACCGCCTCGACCACCGGGTGGCGGCCACGCTCGATCTTCAGGCACGGCTCGGCCTGCAGCTCCGGGCGCGCCCAGTCCAGCGCCTGCGCGCGTTCGGCGAAGGCCGCCAGCACATCCAGTTCGCTCAGCGCGGCGGCACACTGCTTCAGCGGTTCCAGCTGCCCGCCGAGGGTGTCCAGCAGCTGCTCGTACAGGTACTTCTCGCGCGACAGCGAGCGGTCACGCGCGGACAGCACCTTGTCCTCGAACGCCTTCAGTTCTTCGGTGATGTAGCGCTCGGCATTGGTCAGCGTCTGGCGCCGGGTGTAGTGCACCGGCGCGCGGTCGGACTGGCCCTTGCTGATTTCGATGTAGTAGCCATGCACGCGGTTGTAGCCCACCTTCAGGGTGGGAATGCCGCTGCTTTCGCGCTCGCGCTGTTCCAGGTCGACCAGGAACTGGTCGGCGTGGGTGGACAGGCGGCGCAGCTCGTCCAGCTCTTCATCGAAGCCATCGGCCAGCACGCCGCCATCGCTCAGCTTCAGCGGCGGCATTTCGGCGATGGCGCTGGCCAGCAGCTGCGCGCACTCGTCGTGTTCGCCCAGCGCCGCATGCAGCGTCTGCAGGCGCGGCGAATCCAGCGGCGCCAGCACCTCGCGCACGGCCGGCAGCAGGCCCAGGCCGTCGCGCAGGGTGGAGAAATCACGCGGCCGCGCCGAACGCAGCGCGACGCGGGTGAGGATGCGTTCCAGGTCGCCGAGGCGGCGGAACTGTTCGCGGATGTCGGCATCGCTGCCGCGATCGATCAGGGTTTCCACCGCATGGTGGCGCTGTACCAGTACCTCGCGCAGGCGCAGCGGGCGGTGCAGCCAGCGCCGCAGCAGGCGCCCGCCCATCGGCGTCACCGTGCTGTCGAGCACACCCAGCAGCGTATTGCGGGTGTCGCCATCAACACGCGTATCCAGTTCCAGATGGCGGCGGGTAGCGGCATTCATCGCGATCGCCTCGCCGGCGGTTTCCATCGCGATCGAGGTCAGGTGCGGCAGGCGCTGCTTCTGGGTTTCCTCGACATAGCCAAGCAGGGCACCGGCCGCAGCGGTGGCGCGCGGCTTGTCGTCGATGCCGAAGCCGCTCAGGTCATGCAGCTTGAAGAAATTCAGCAGCTGGCGGCGGCCGCTGTCGGCGTCGAACAGCCACGGCGCACGGCGGCGCACGCCGGTGCGCTGGCGCAGGAACTCCGGCCAGTTCTCCTCGTCGGGCACCAGCAGCTCGGCCGGCTCCAGCCGCGCCAGTTCGGCTTCCAGCGCGTCGTCGGTTTCCACCTCGTTGACCAGGAAGCGGCCGCCGGCCAGGTCGGCCCAGGCCAGGCCATAGCCCTGCTTGCTGCGCGACAGGGCCATCAGCAGGGTGTCGCGGCGTTCATCCAGCAGCGCCTCGTCGGTGACCGTGCCGGGGGTGACGATGCGCACCACCTTGCGCTCGACCAGGCCCTTGGCCAGCGCCGGGTCACCGATCTGCTCGCAGATCGCCACCGATTCGCCCAGCGCCACCAGCCGTGCCAGGTAGCCTTCATAGGCATGTACCGGCACGCCGGCCATCGGGATCGGTGCGCCGCCGGAGCTGCCGCGCTGGGTCAGGGTGATGTCGAGCAGGCGCGCCGCCTTGCGGGCGTCGTCATAGAACAGTTCGTAGAAGTCACCCATGCGGAAGAACAGCAGCAGGTCCGGGTAATCGGACTTGGCCGCGAAGAACTGCTTCATCAGCGGGGTGTGTTCCTTGGACGCCTTGGCGTTGCTGGTGTTGTCTTTCGTATCAGTCACTTGGGGCGTTTCGCGTCTTGGCAGGGCGTCGGGGCGTGGCCACGCGCAGGCATGGCCGGAGAGGCCATTAGTGTAGCGACCTGGGGCGGTCGATGATCCGCGGCACCCGCGCTGGGCCCGGGCGCTGTCCGTATGCCAACGCCTGCGCCCCTGCGCCGGCACTTTGGTTGATTTCCCCAGGGGCCCACGGTAGTGTCAGCCCCGGCGATTTCCGCCAAGCGGCCTCCATGGAAACCGGGGCGACTTATCCCCCGGGCGGGCGTTGATGGAAAGAACAAGCATGACTGCAGCCTGCATGGCCGCCGAACCTCGTTACACCTGGCGTACCGTCCTGCTGAGCATCCTGGTCGCCATCGTTCCGCTTGCCGGCTCCGCACCCTACACCTTGCTGAAGGCGGTGCTGCTGCTGGCCCTGCTGGTCACCGGTGTGGTTCTGATCCGCCGCCAGCCCGATGTCCGCCTGCGCTACCGCATCGCCCGGTTCATCGTGATCGTCTGCTTCCTGCGCCTGGCCTATGCCTTCTACAGCATCCTCTGGCACGGGCTGCGCTGGAACGAGCTGGATCTGCCGGCGCAGACACTGCTCTACCTGGGCACCGCTGCCGTGTTCGCCACTGCGCTGGACTGGCGCCTGATCTGGAAGATCTTCGCCGTGTCCACCCTGGTCTTCGGCGGGTCGTGCATCGTGCAGCACCACGTGATGGGCCTTGAACGCGCGCACGGTTTCAGTGGCGGCGAATGGACCGCCATCGAGTTCACAATGGTGACGCTGTGCATGGCGTTGTTCTCGGTCATCCGGTTGATCCAGCCCAATGTGCATCCGGCCGAACGCTGGCTGCACGGCGTGGCCATCGCCGTTGGCGTCTACGGTTCGATCCTGGCGCAGAGCCGCGGGCCGATCCTGGCGTTCATTCCCGCCATGCTGATGGTGATTGCGGTGCACGTCCGGCGCACCCGGCGCTGGCGGGGGGCACTGGCCTTCGTCGGTGCCCTGGTCATTGGCGTGGTCGGTGCCACCTCGGTGCTGAACCATGAGGTGATCCAGCGCTTCGGTGAGGTCAGTGGCGAGATCTCCGGTTTCAACCAGGAAAACGAGGTCGGCTCGGTCCGTGAGCGCATCGCCATGTGGGGCGTGGCGGTCGACGCCTTCGCCGAGCATCCCGTGGCGGGGGTGGGCCTGAACCAGTTCGGTACCTATGCACGTGAGGGCATCGCCCGCGGCGAGGTGTCCGAGTCGATCTTCCGCTACAACCACCCGCACAACGAGTACCTGGAAGCGGCGGTGACCGGTGGCGTGCCGTTGCTGCTGATCATGCTGCTGGTCTTCATCCTGCCCGGCATTCATTTCGTGCGGCGCCTCGGCCACGCCGACGACATCACCGCGATGATCGCCACCGCCGGACTTGCCGTGGTGATCGTCTATGCGCTGTCGGCGTTCACGGACAACGTGTTCTACCGGGCGATGCCCCATTCGTTCTATTTCTACCTGGTGCTGGGCTTCATGCTGGCGACCGCCTTGCCTGCGCGCGACCTGCGCCGGCCAGGGAGTCCCTCCTGATGGCGCATATCCACCTGCTGGCCGCCGACAACCAGCGTGGCCTGTCCCATGACATCCAGGTGATCGAGCGCTCGTTGCAGCAGCTCGGGCACACGGTGACGGTCAGCCGTCTGGACGCGGTGCGCAATGGGGGGGCCTGGAAGCTCCGCGGGATGCGCCTGCGCAGGCTGCTGGCCTCGTGGCTGAGCCTGGGGCGCACGCCGGCCCGGTTCGACATCAACATCTCGCTGGAGCATGTCCGGCCGGCAAGCTTCGGACTGGCCGAGGTCAATCTGTTGATTCCGAATCCGGAATGGGTGTCCGCACGCAGCCTGCGGATCCTGCCGCGGTTCGATGCGTTGTTGACCAAGACCGAAGACGCTACGCGCATCTTCAATGCGCTGGGCATGCGCGCGCTGGAAGTCGGTTTCTGCAGCCGTGACCGCTACGACCCGGCGGTGCCGCGCAGACCGCGCAGCTTCCTGCATGCAGCTGGTACCAGTCGCATGAAGGGCACGGCAACGCTGGTCGAGGTCTGGAAGCGCCATCCGGAGTGGCCCTTGCTGACCATCCTGCGCGGCGGCCCTTCGGACGAAGATGAGGGCGGGGCCGCGAACCTGCGGATCGTCCGCGAGCGCCTGCCCGACCAGGAGGTGCAGCGCCTGCAGAACGAACATGCGTTCCACCTGTGCCTGTCGCAGACCGAAGGCTGGGGCCATTACTTGGTGGAAGCGATGAGCTGCGGGGCGGTGGTGATCACCTGCGATGGCGCGCCGATGAACCAGATGATCGACGACAGCCGCGGCATCCTGGTTGCCGCGCACGAGGGCGCGCCCTGCCATCTGTCCAGGACCTGGCATGTGGATGAGAAGGCGCTGGAACAGGCCGTCGAGCGTGCGCTGGCGATGGACGAGGCCGAGTGGACCCGGCTGGGCGCCAATGCACGCGCATGGCACCTGGCCAGCGAAGTGGCGTTCCCACGCCGGCTGGGCGAGGCCCTGGCCAAGCTTTGAGCTGATGGGGGCTGGTTGCTGCAGAGTGCTCAGCCTGGCACCAGGGTGATCTGCGGATGGCTGCCGAAGATCTCCATGACGATCTCGAAGTAGGTCTGTCCCTGGCCAAGCGACAGTGCCATCAACTGAGCGTGGATGGCCGGACCGTTGAACCTGCCGCCCTGATCGAGTTTCGACTGCAGCCAGGCGCGCGTCGTCTCGCGGCCCAGTGCCTCGCGGCTGTGGGCGATGTCGCGCCACACCACCGTGGCGGTGGCATGACCGGCGAGCGCGCCGTAGCCCCCGTGCAGCAGGTCATCAAGCGCGTCCAGGCTTGCGCCCAGCTGCCAGTCTTCGTCGGCCATGAACACACGATTGATTTCCACGTAGAGGCTGGCGATGTCGTTGATGGACGCGCCTTCGATGTGCAGGATCCGTGTCATCTGCAGACTGTAGCCCTCCGGGGCGACGGTTGTGTCCGGCGCAGATAATCCGGGCCGCCTTGGATGGGGTGGCGTTATTATGGTGTTAATCCTGCGTGATTTTCATCGGGCGCTGGCGTGGCAGCGGTATTCGATAAGGATATGGCGCCATTATCGGCCGCTGCATTTTCTGACTGCCTGCACAGTTCCATATATTTGGATCGGTCCATATATAGAGTCCCGTAAAGTTTCCCTCCGCTGCGCCGCCATCGAACGTACGGCCACGATCAAGGGAATTGAGATGCTTGCCTTACGTAATCTCCGTGTGGGATCCCGGCTTGGCGCCGGCTTCGGTCTGCTGCTGCTGTTCATCATGGCCATCGTCGGCCTGGTGCTGTATGGGAATCAGCTGAAATCCGCCCAGTTCGAGAAAGTGGTGGACGTCAACATGGTGAAGATGCGCCTGTTGAATGACATGCTTGATACCAACAACGCGGTGCTGATGCATCGTCGCCTGATGGTGATCAAGCGGGGTGACGAGTTCGACAAGGATTACCAGCGTGCCCAGGAGTTGTCGCGGACCTATGACGGTATCTGGGCCAAGTACATCAAGATTCCGCGTGACGCTACCGGCGATACCCTGGTCGCGCGCATCGAGGCGGCCCGCAAGGCCACCGATGCATCAACCCAGCAATTGCATGAGCGCATGAAGGCGGGGGATTTCGATGGTGCAGCGAAGGAGCTGCTGGCCGAGCACGGATTGGCAACGGCCTGGAATGAATCCATTTCGGCCCTGCTGCGCCACCAGGAAGCACTGACCGAACGCAGCCGCGAAGAGTACCGCGCAACCGAATCGTGGACCGGCACGCTGTCGATCGCGTTCGGGGCACTGAGCCTGTTGCTGGGGACGTTGGCGGCCTGGGCGATCACCCGCAGCCTGACCCGCCCGCTGGAAGGAGCGGTGAAGCTGGCCGACGGCATCGCCAGTGGCCGCCTGGACAGCAGCATCGACGCCACCGGCAACGATGAGGTGACCCAGCTGCTGAAGTCGATGCAGCGCATGCAGGCACAGCTGCAGTCGGTGATGGCGGCACAGGGGGAGCTGGCCCGCCAGCACGATGCCGGCAGCCTCAGCTACCGCATGGACGAGAGCGCGTTCCCCGGTGACTACGGGCGCATGGTGCATGAGACCAATGCGCTGGTTGGATCGCACGTGCAGGTACAGAACCGGCTGATCGAGGTGATGAAACACTACGCACGCGGCGATCTGTCGGTGGACATGGACCCGCTGCCCGGCGAGAAGGCGGCGATCACCCAGGCGATGGACGAAACCAAGTCCAGCCTGTCGGCGATCAACAGCGAGATCCGCCGGTTGGCGACAGCGGCTGCGGCAGGCGACTTCAGCCTGCGCGGCGACGAAGATCGCTTCGCCTATGATTTCCGCGACATGGTGGCCGGGCTCAATCGCCTGATGCAGACCACCGACGAGAACCTGGTGCAGGTCTCGACCCTGCTGCAGGCCATCTCGCGCGGCGACCTGACCGTGCGCATGCAGGGTGATTTCCATGGCGTGTTCGCGCGCATGCGTGATGACTGCAATGCCACCGTCGACCAGCTCAAGCAGATCGTCGGCCGCATCCAGTCCAGCGCCTCCAGCATCAATCTGGCCGCAGGTGAAATCGCTTCGGGCAACACCGACCTGTCGCGGCGTACCGAACAGCAGGCGGCAAACCTGGAAGAAACGGCAGCATCGATGGAGGAACTGACCTCCACCGTGAAGCAGAATGCCGAGCATGCACGGCAGGCCAACCAATTGGCCATCGGCGCGCATGGTGTTGCTTCCCAGGGCGGTGAAGTGGTGGGCCAGGTGGTCACCACGATGTCGGCCATCGAGGCATCGTCGAAGAAGATCGCCGAGATCATCAGCGTCATCGACGGCATCGCCTTCCAGACCAATATCCTCGCGCTGAACGCGGCGGTCGAAGCTGCGCGTGCCGGCGAGCAGGGCAGGGGCTTTGCAGTGGTGGCCAGCGAAGTGCGTACGCTGGCGCAGCGCTCGGCGGGTGCGGCCAAGGAGATCAAGGGGCTGATCGAGGATTCGGTCGGCAAGGTCGCCGACGGCTCGGCGCTGGTCCGCCAGGCGGGCACCACGATGGGCGAGATCGTGGCCTCGGTGCAGCGCGTGACCGACATCATGGCCGATATCTCTGCTGCCTCCCAGGAGCAGAGCTCGGGCATCGAACAGGTCAACCAGGCGGTGGTGCAGATGGATGAGACCACGCAGCAGAATGCGGCGCTGGTCGAAGAAGCCAGTGCTGGAGCGCGCTCGATGGAGGAGCAGGCCAACCTGCTGGCCGAGGCGGTTTCGGTATTCCGCACGGGGGCGGTGACCGCCGCCGCCGCGGTGCGCCCGGCGCTGGCTGCCGTGGCGGCATCGGTTGCGCCGGTACGCCGGCCCGCGGTGCTGTCGCCGCGGATCGAGCCGACGCTGGCCGCCAATGCGGGTGGTTGGGAAGAGTTCTAGAAGAGGGCAAGGCCGGCAGGGAGACGGCGCCCATCGCGACGGTTGGTCGCGATGGGCGCGGATTTTCTTCCTGAACGTGCGATGGCCGATGAAGTGGCGGACACGCGCATTTCACTTCCGGTTGCCAACCGCGGGAGGACACTGGCGCCATACCGGAACTCAGGAGATGGCCATGAAGACCTCGACCCGATTGCTTGTGCTGGGCACCCTGCTGGCAGCTTCGTCGGTGGCCGGCGCGCAGACCTATGGCCCGCGCGATGAGGGACGCAAGTTCAACGACGGCAGCCGCGTGGTCTGCAAGAACGTGGAAGTGCAGCGCAACTCGCGCGATCCGAACCGCATCACGGGTACCGCTACCGGCGCCGTGATCGGTGGCCTGCTCGGCAACCAGGTCGGTGGCGGCAACGGCAAGAAGCTGGCCACCGTGGCAGGCGCCGTTGCAGGTGGTGCGGCCGGCCGCCAGATCCAGGGCAACAGCCAGCAGAAGAACGGGGACCGCGTGGTGGAACGTCGCTGCGAACGCGTCTACCGCTGATCGATCGCAGCCAGACCCCGCTTCCCCTTCCAGACCGCAGTACTCGAACGCCGGCCCAGCGCCGGCGTTCGTCGTTACGGAAAAAGGGACGGAGGGGATTAAGTCGCAATCCCCCAATCTGCCGTTTACGACTTAATCCCCTCCGTCCCCTTTTTTGCGAGGAGGCGCCAGGCGGCGAGGCTGCCGTAGAGCAGCAGCAGGGCGCTGAGGGTGATCAGCTCGTGGCTGACTTCGGCCAGGCGGGCGTCCATCTGGTTCAGGCGCACCATCAGGTTGATGCCGGAGGTGGTCGGCAACAGCTGCGCCAGCCAGACCAGCGGTTTTGGCGTCATCACTGCCGGCCACGACAGGTTGGCCAGAAAGAACAGTGGGATCGAGGTGGCGATGATGTACTGGAAGGCGCGTTCGCGGGTGCGGAAGAAGCTGCCGACGAACAGGCCGAAGGCCACGGTGGCGGCGATGAACAAGGTGCCGCCGAGCAGCTGGCCCAGTGGGTTGCCGCCGCGCGGATAATCCTGCACCCAGGCGGTGAAGCCGGCGTAGTAGAACAGCCCGAACAGGCCGATCAGGCCGAAGCCCAGTGCCATGCCGGCCAGCGTCGGCAGGTCGAAGCGCAGGCGGCGGCCGAGTGCGAGGCGGCGGCCGCCGAGCAGGACGCCGATGCCCATCAGCAGCGTCTGGTGCACGATCAGCTCGGCCACGCCGGGCACGATGGCGCTGCCGTAGCCTTCCTGGGTGTTGTACAGCGGGCGCTGCACCAGGGTGACCGGTGGTGCCTGTGGCGCGCCCATGAAGGCCGCCTGGCCGACCACCGCCTCCCGTCCGAACGCACCCAGTGC
Organism: Stenotrophomonas mexicanensis; assembly: GCF_032911605.1. Lineage (NCBI taxonomy): Bacteria > Pseudomonadati > Pseudomonadota > Gammaproteobacteria > Lysobacterales > Lysobacteraceae > Stenotrophomonas > Stenotrophomonas mexicanensis. The sequence goes on along the minus strand of NZ_JAWJTG010000020.1, from coordinate 53,891 downwards.
ATCGGCCACGCTGCCCAGCACCCAGCTGGCGCGGCCCAGGTAGGCGCCGTTGCCGAGCAGCACCAGCTTGGCCGGGTGGCCGCGCAGGATGTCGCGCTCCAGGTTGGCCGGGATCAGCACGATGCCTTCGGCATGACCGGCTTCCAGCTGCTGGCGCGCGCTGTCGATGTCCGCAGGCTGCCCGACCACGCGTGCGACCCGCAACGCGTCGAGCTTCCGCAGCAGCTCGCGGCTGGTGGCACTGTGGTCTTCATCCACCACCAGTACCGGCAGGTTGCCGGCCACCTGGTGGCGATACGCGGCCGGGTAGAAGAACGAGTACAGGATTACCGCGCCGACCATCACTACGATCGCATAGCGGTCGCACAGTACCGCCATCAGGGTCTGCCGCAGGCTGCGCCACAGTGCGCTCATGCGTCGGCCCCCGCCGGTTGCGCGGCTTCGGGCGTACGCGCGAAGGCGATCAGGCGCAGCCCACCGATGCCGCCAGCCACCACTGACATCAGCAGCAACGTGGCCAGCGGCCATACCGAAACCTGCAGCGGCGAACCGATGAACTGTTGCTGGGTCTGCAGCTTGATATAGGCGCTGAGCGGCAGCAGCTGATGCCAGACGCGGGTGAATAACGGCCCGTCCAGCACCGGGAAGGTGGCGCTGGAAAATGCCAGTGCAGTACCGATGCTTAGGCCGACCGCGGACAGCGCGGTACCCATGTCGCGGGTGACGCCGACGAAGAACAACGCGTAGGCGGCAGTAGCCAGGTAGAACAGGGGTTGTGCGAGCAGCAGCAGGAGCACGCTGCCGGCCACACCGTCGCCGCGCAGCCAGGCCAGGTAACCGATGCCGAGCGCGCCATACAGCGAGAACAGCAGGACGTACGGCGCGATCTTGCCGGCAATCGCCGGCCACGGTGTGCGGCCGAGCCAGGCGGGCAGGCTGCCGTCGCGGATCTCGCGGCCGAGGCTGCCGGCCACCGCAAGTGCCAGCACCAGCGACAACACCGCCGGGAAGATCAGCGGCAGCAGGAACAGCTCGTAGCTGCGCGCCGGGTTGTACAGGATTTCCGACTGCACCGCGATCGGTGCCGCACGCAGCTTGCCCGGGCCGACCTGCAGGCCGATGCGCTCGCGCAGCAGGCGTGCGTTCCAGGCCGAGACCGCGTCGCCGATATCGCGCGCCGCGGACTGGCCGGTGGTCATGTAGGTGGCGTTGTAATAGGCGAACACCGTGCCCTGGCGCCCACGCAACGCCTGCCGGGTGACATCGCGCGGCACCAGTACGATGGCGAATACATCCAGCCGACGCAGCTGCGAACGTGCATCTTGCATGTCCGCAGGCTGGCTGGCGATGCGCACGCCGGGGCTGGCATCGAGCATGCGCAGCAGCAGGCGGCTGTCGCTGCTGTGGTCGAGGTCGACCACGGCGATCGGGATGTCGCGCATCACCGAGGGGGTGAACATCCACGCCATCACGGCCAGCATCAGCAGCGGCAGCAGGGTGACCAGCAGCAGGTCGGCGCGGTTGCCGCGCAGCGACCGCAGCTCGCGCCGCCAGCCGGCGGCGAAGCTGCTGCCGTCGGGGCTCAGTGCTGGGGCCATGCGAACAGCACGCTCATGCCGGGGCGGAAGCCCTCGATGCGGCGTACCGGGCGCACCCGCACCTCGAAGCTGCGGACGTCGTAGCCGGACGACTGGCGGGTGGTCCGCCAGGTCGCATAGTCACCGGCCGGATTGATGAAATAAACCTCGAACTCGCCGTCCTGGCCAAGCGCCGGCACGCTGCCCTGCAGCTTGCTGCCGACCTTCAGGCCCTGCATCTGCGATTCGCGCAGGTTCATCGCCACCCACATGCGGTCGATGTCGACCAGGGTGAACACCGGGTAGCCGGCCGGCACCAGTTCACCCGGGTCGGCCATGCGCTTGTTGATCTCGCCGGCCACCGGCGCGCGCCCTTCCACCTCGACACGCGCGGCGTTGACTTCGGCCACCGCGCCCTGTGCCTGCTGCACCTGGCCCTGCGCGGCACGCTTGTCCTGCTCGCGTGCGCCGGCCAAGGCCATGTCGTACTGCGCGCGGGCGGCACGCGCCAGTTCGCGCGAACTGGTGGCCTGGGCATGCGCTTCATCGCGCTTCTGCCGGGTCATCACCCCTTCGTTGAACAGGTTCTGCACGCGCTGGTTGGTGGCTTCAGCCAGCGTCGCACCGGCTTCAGCCCGCTTCCAGTTGGCTTCGGCGGCGCGGATGTCTTCGCTGCGCGCACCTTCGTCGGCCTTGTCGGCCACCGCTTGCGCCGCGGCCAATGCGCCGTGCGCCTGCTGTTCCTTGGCGGCCACTTCGGGGCTGTCGAGCAGGAACAGCACCTGCCCGGGCTGCACGCGGTCGCCCTCGTGCACCTTCAGTTCGGCCACGCGCGCGGTGATCTTGGCGGCCACGTTGATGGTGTCGGCATCGGCCATGCCCTGGATCTGGTCGGCCGGGCTGCGCCAGGCCAGCCACAGGCCGAGCACCACCACGACCAGCAGCACCACTATCAGGATCGGGCCCAGACGGCGCTTGGCCGGGGGCGTCGTTGCATCGTCGTGCAGCACATCACTCATGGTCGATCACCTCGTCCGCACGGCGCCGGAACTCTTCGAAACGGTCCATCTGTCCACTGACCTCCAGCAACTGTGCCAGCGCAATATCGTATTGGTAGGCGGCCTGTGCGCGCTCGACGCGGGCGCCGCCGAGGCCGAGCCGCGCGTCGATCACATCCAGCGAAGTCGCCTGGCCTTCGCGGAACGCCAGCTCCTGCAGGCGCAGGTTTTCCTGTGCCTGGGCGATGCTGCTGTCGAGCAGCACGTACTGCTGGCGCGCGGTTTCCAGCTCGTTCCAGGCCTTGCGCACGCCCAGCGCGACCTGGTTCTCGGCTTCGCGCAGGCCTGCTTCGGCCTGTTCCTGCTGCGCACGCGCGGCGCTGATCTGCGCCGGCCGCGAGTTCGGCGACAGGAAGGTGTACTTAAGGCCGATACCGAAGGCCCAGTCCGGATCGGTCAACATCTCGTCACGGCGGCGGAAGTCGTACTGGCCGAAGGCGAAGATCTGTGGCTTCAGCTTGGCCTGCTGCACGCGCACGCCCTGTTCGGCCTGTGCCACCATCGCCCGCAGGCGTGCGATCTGCGGCTGGCGTGCCTGCGCAGTACGCTCGAAGCTGGCCACCGGTTCCAGCGGCACGCGCTGCACGAACAACGGCGACACCGGCTGTACCTCGCCACCACTGCGCAGCAGCGTGGCCAGCGCCGCCTTCAGCGTGGCCAGGTCGTTCACCGTTTTCTGGTATTCGCGCTCGGCCTTGTCGCGGGCCACGGTGGCCTGCAGGCGCTGGGCGCGGGTGGCGAAGCCCTCGCGTTCCAGCTTCTCTGCGTCGGACAGGTGGCGGTTCAGGCCATCGCGTACGTCGCGCCGCACATCCACTGCCTGCTCGGCCAGGCGCTGGCCGAAATAGGCCTGGGCCAGCTGCACGGTCAGCGATTGGCGCTGAGCCTCGCGCTCGGCGCTGGCCTGCTCGTGGGCAGCGCTGGCGGCACGTTGCGCGGCCGGAATCACGCCGCCGGTGTACAACGGCAGCACCGCGGTAACCACGGGCCGGGTACGCCAGTCGCGTTCGGTGAATGACAGCGGTGAGTCGATGCCATAGGCCTCGGCCACCGGTGCCAGCGAACCCAGTGGCAGGGTGAGGGTCTTCTGGAACTGCAGGCGGCGCACTTCGCCGGTGATCTCCGGCAGGCGCAGCAGGCGGGTGGCGTCCTGCAGGTCCTGCTTGTTGCGTACCGCTGCATCGGCGGCGGCCAGTGCATCGGAGACCTGCTCCAGGCGCTGCCGTGCCTGCTCCCAGTCCAATGCGGGTGCATCGGTGAGGGTCTGCGCCGGCGCAGCCAGTGGCAGGCAGGCTGCCAGCGCCAGCGCGGCCCTCGCGCCGTGCATCCTTGTACGTCGGCCGATCACGCCCATGCCGTCCCAGTGGTGAAGAAGTGCGCAAACGGTAGTGCGCGCGGCGTGAAGCCCGGGTCTGCGGTCATTGGATTGTCCTCAACGAAGGGTGCCGCTGGCTGCAGTGCGCAGCGCCTGGGTGATGTGCTGCAGCGTGCTTGAACGCACGGCGGCATGCTGCCAGTACAGCGGCACGTCGAGCCAGCGGCGGGGTTCCAGTACCACCACGCGGCCGGCGCGCACGGCGGGCGCGACCAGGGTTTCCGGGGCCATGCCCCAGCCGAGTCCGCACGCGGCGGCTTCGACGAAACCGGTGGAGGAGGGCAGGTAGTGTAGCGGCGGCTGCAGTCGCGCGCGGGTCAGGCGCCGCACGAAGCGCCACTGCAGTTCATCCTTGCGGTTGAACACCAGCATCGGTGCGCGCGCCAGGGCCGTGGCCTGCATGCCGTCGCGGAAGTACTGGCGGGCGAAGCTGGGCGAGGCGATGGCGTGGTAACGCATGGCGCCGAGCGGATGCACGTTGCAGCCCTTCACCGGTTGGCTTTCGGCAGTGACCGCGCCGAGCACGCTGCCATCGCGCAGCAGCTGCAGGGTATGGTCCTGGTCATCCATGCGCAGGTCGAACAGGTAGCCATGGCGCTGGTGCAGTTCGGCGATGGCCGGTACGAACCAGGTATCGAGCGAGTCATCGTTGACCGCCAGGGGGATCGGCGTGCGCGCAGCGTCGCTGCCACGCTCGGGCAGCAGCTCGGCCAATGCTTCGGCCTCCAGCGCCTGCATCGGCCGGACCCGGCGCAGCAGCGCTTCGCCTGCGGCGGTGGGCCGGCACGGTGCCTGACGTACCACCAGTACCTGGCCAAGCCGGTCCTCCAGCGCCTTGATCCGTTGCGACAGGGCCGATGGGCTGATCGACAGGCGGCGTGCCGCGGCCTCGAAGCTGCCTTCTTCCAGCACCGCAGCAAACGCGGCCAGTTGTGGATGTACCAGATCCATGCCGGTGCCTCTTCAGTTTTCCTGCACAGGATAAAGAAAAATCAGATTGTCTAAACAGGGTCGGCGGCCGCACCCTGCGCGTCCCCTCGCTGCCTGGCCTGTCCTGATGTGGATCGCCGCTACCGCCGCCGGCCTGTTCGCAGGTGCCGGCCTGATCATCGCCATCGGTGCGCAGAACGCCTTCGTGCTGCGCCAGGGCCTGCAGCAGCGCCATGTGGGCAGGGTGGTGCTGGCCTGTGCCGGCGCGGACATCGTGCTGATCCTGGCCGGCGTCGGCGGCATGGGCGCGCTGGTGCTGCAGTGGCCGCTGCTGCTGCAGGTGCTGCGCTTCGGTGGTGCGGGCTTCCTGCTCTGGTATGGCCTGCACGCGGGGCTGCGCGCATGGCGCGGTGGCAGTGCGCTGGCCGCCGCCGAGGCGCAGGGCGGCAGCGGACGGCAGGTACTGCTGACCTGCCTGGCCTTCACCCTGCTCAACCCGCACGTCTATCTGGATACCGTGGTGCTGCTGGGCAGTCTGTCCACGCGTTACCCGGGCGATCTGCGCTGGGCCTTCGCCGCCGGTGCCTGCATTGCCAGTGTGGTCTGGTTCTGCACGCTGGGCTATGGCGCGCGCCTGTTGCAGCCGGTGTTCCGCAGGCCGGGCGCCTGGCGTGTGCTGGATGCAGGCGTGGCGATCTTCATGTTCTGCCTGGCGACGTTGTTGCTGCTGCGTCCTTTATCGCCATGAGTGCGTGACGTACGCCGGTGTTGCGTATGTGTTCCACCGGTACGGTTCACGTGGCCGGATACAGCGCGGATAATGCGCGCCTGGTCGCGACCCCGCCGCGCATGCCGTCGTTCGGCAGCCCCCCGGTCGCCTGTGTTCTCGTTGTACGACCGCCACGGCGCGGCATCGGTGTTGCATGAAAGACAATCTACAGCTGCTCCTGTCCCACCTGGGGCGCACCTTCCTGTTCGGCCTGATGATGGCGCTTCCGCCTGCGTTGGCCTGGCTCGACATCCATTGGCTGGGCAATGCAGTCGGCGAGTGGTCGCTGGTCGAACTGACCCAGGAAGGCTTCCTGGTCGCCAGCGTGGCTGCCTTCGTCCGGCTTGCATTGCGACGTGCCGATGATCGGGCCTTTGCCGTTCTGGCGGCCGCGCTGTTCGCCTGCATGCTCCTGCGTGAAATGGATGAGGCGCTGGACCTGATCGCACACGGCTTCTGGAAGTACCCGGTGGCCGTGCTGATCATCGGCTCACTGGCCTGGGCCAGTCGCGACTGGCGCCGGGCCATGCCGGCGCTGGTGCGTTTTCTCGTATCCCGGCCGGGTACCGTGATGACGATCGGCCTGGTTCTGCTGCTGTTCTATTCGCGTCTGATCGGCATGACGTCGTTGTGGACCGGACTGCTGGGTGACCAGTACATCCGCGTGTTCAAGAACACCATCGAGGAGACCACCGAACTCCTTGGTTACACCTTCATTCTCGCAGCCAGCGTCGGCTATGTGGCACAGCGGGTACGCGAACCGCTGACGGCACGGAAGCGCGCCGTGCACGAGGGTGCCGGGATGCAGCAACGGCCACTCTAGGCGGCATCCACCGCGCATAACGGCGTCTCGCCGGGGCGCAGGGTCAGTACGCGTACGCCGTTGCGGGTGACCGCCACCGTATGCTCGAACTGCGCCGACAGCTTGCCGTCGCGGGTGTACACCGGCCATTCGTCCGGTTGCTGGCGGATGGCCGGCTTGCCCTGGTTGAGCATCGGTTCGATGGTGAACACCATGCCTTCCTCCAGCACCATGCCGGTGTTGGGATGGCCGTAGTGCAGGATCTGCGGTTCCTCGTGCATCTCCTGGCCGATGCCGTGGCCGCAGTATTCCTTCACCACGCTGTAGCCGTGGCTGCGCGCGTGGCGGGCGATGGCGTGGCCGATGTCGCCCAGGCGCGCACCAGGACGCACGGCGGCAATGCCTTTCCACATCGCCTGGTAGGTGGTCTGCACCAGCCTGCGCGCGGCGTAGTCGACCTCACCGACCCGGTAGGTGGTGCTGGAGTCGGCGATGTAGCCGTTCTTCTCCAGGGTGATGTCGAGGTTGACGATCTGGCCGTTGCGCAGCACGTCGGTGGTGCTGGGCACGCCGTGACAGATCACGTTGTCGATCGAGGTATTGAGCACGTACGGGAAGCCATACTGGCCCTTGCTGGCCGGCCGCGCCTGCAGTTCATCGACGATCATGCGTTCGACGAAATCGTTGATCTCCATGGTGCTACGGCCCTGCAGCGGCAGCCGGTCGAGTGCGGCGAACACCTGCGTCAGCAGGCGGCCGGATTCGGCCATCAGTGCGATCTCGTCGGGACGCTTGATGATCGCCATTGGCTCAGGCCTGGCCCGGCGGCAACAGCGGCGGCTGCACGCCCGCCGCCCGCAGCTCGCTGGCGACGATGTCCTGGAAGCTGAGCGTGGGGTTCAGCTCGCACAGCATGCCGACCCGGATCCAGAAATTGGCCTGGGCATTGATCGAGCGGCTGGAAACGGTGCAGGCACGACGCAGCTGGTCGTGCAGGGTGTCATCGATGTTGACGATGCCCATGGGCGGTCCTGAAGGAGTGGATATACGAAGCGTATATGTTTCGTATATTCGACTCAAGGCCGCCCGGTTCAGCTCGCGTCGGTGGCGAAGCGCAGGCGGTTGCCGTCGGGGTCACGCAGCAGCATCTCGCGGCTGCCCCATTCGGTGTCATGCGGCGGTTGCTCGATCGGCACGTTGGCGGCGCTGAAGGCGCGGTGCAGGGCGTCGACGTCCTCGACGATGAAGTACACCGCGCCGCCGACCTCGCAGTCGCCGCTGTGTTCGGTGAGGAAGATCGTCTGGCCGTCGCGGGTGAGCTGGGCGAACAGCGGGAAGCCGGGTTCGAAGCGGTGTTCCCAGTCAACCACGAAGCCTAGTCCCTGCACGTAGAACGGCAGGGTGGTGTCGGCGTGGCGCATGCGCAGCTGCGGGATGACGGTCTGGGCCATGGTGGCGGCTCCTGGGGCGGGAACCCAGTGTAGTGCCGAGCCATGCTCGGCCATCGCCCCCTGTAGAGTCGAGCCATGCTCGACTGCTGTTTGCCGTCCGCTGAGTCGAGCATGGCTCGACTCTACAGAAAGCGATAGCGATAGCCGAGCATGGGCCCGGCACTACCGAGGCGCTCAACAGGCGGTCGGCACTGCGGCCATCGCCGCCAGCAGCTCGCGGTTCACCTGCTGGTGCCGCGCCTGCCACAGCGGTAGATCCCCGGCGCTGACGTCAGGCTGGCCATCCAGCGACGACAGCCAGCGCTTGAAGCGGCTCTGGTAGTTGGCCAGCGACACTTCGCCGGTGATGTCACTGCCGACCAGGCCGCCGGCGCGCAGCGCTTCGATCACCACCAGTGCGTGTTCCAGCTGGAAGCGGCCCTGGTCCCAGTTGCTGCGGGCGACGTCCTCGGCAAACACATCCTTGTCGATCGACAGGTAGGTCGGCTGCGGCGACTTGGCCTGCTCGGCAGCGAACGCAGCCACCAGCGCTTCGGGATGCTCGAAACGGCGGAAGGCGTGGCCCATGCCGAGACGATGCCCCCAGCCCACGTCCACATCCATGCACCAGTAGGTCAGGCGACTGCCGATCAGCGGGCGCCAGTGGTTCTCCCAGGCATGGCCGAGGCCGATGTCGCTGGAGGTGATGCCGAGCACGTGGATGTGCGAGATCTGCGGCAGCTTGCTGGCGGCGTTCACCCACGACCCGCAGTGCATGCCGAACGGGAAGCGCATGTTGTCCGGATGGTTGTCCAGCACCACCAGCTGGAACGGCGCCTGCGTGCGCATGCGCTGCAGCAGCGGCAGGCTGAGGTGGTGGAAGTCGCCACTGCCGAGCATTACCGTGCCGAGCTGGGCCGGCAACGGTGCCAGCACTTCAGTGGCGAAACGGTTCAGGGTGGCATTGCGGCAGGCGAAGCGCAGTGGATCATGCCATTGCGGCAGCGCCAGGGTCTGCGCCTCTGGCAGCGGCAGCACGCCACCGTCCAGGTCCAGGATCAGCGGGGAACGCAATGGCATCGCTCAGCCGCCTCCGTCCGGTTCGCCCTGCAGGTACGGGGCCAGCCTGCGCAGGGCTGCACGCAGCAGCGGGGAACGGGCGTGGATCGCATGCCGGGTGGAGGTGAAGCTGGCACCCAGTTCGGCCTTGATCCGCGAATCGGTCCAGCCGGCCACGTAGTGGCTCAGGCTGTGCTGCAGCGCGTATTCGAGGTTGTGCATCCAGCTCACCGCGTACAGGTTGTGCTCGCGCGACTGCGGGTAGGCCAGGCCGATGTACTTGTCCACCAGCTTGCCCGCATGCACGTAACACAGGTTCCAGCCGATCAGCTGGCCGTGGTGGCGGTACAGGAACATCCGTCCCTGGCCCTGGCTGTCGGCCAGAAGATGCTGGAAGTAGGGCAGGTCGAGCTGGTCGAAATGCACCGCGCTCTGCGCGTACACGCCCAGGTACAAGGCATACAGTTCGGCCTGGAGCTGCGGGTCGGCCAGGGCCGGATCGCCGGTGGCGATGCAGTCGATCTGCAGGTCGTCGCGCGAGCGCAGCTTGCGCCGGATGTTCTTGCGGCGCGAAGACGACAGGCGGCCGAGATAGCCATCGATCGAATCGAAATCGATCGCCACCCAGGCCAGCGGCATGCCTTCCAGTTCGACGAAGCCGCGTGCCAGCAATGCCTGCAGGAAGGCACCGCTGTGTGCGTTGGCCGCGTCGTCCAGCAGCGGCGAATCGATCGCCAGGTCCTTGACCACCAGAAGGCGCGTATCGCCGATCGCGTGACGCGTCACGTCCTCGGCCAATGCCTCTGGTGCGACGTGCGCGGGCAGCGGGGTGTACTCGGTGCTGGTGGCGCCGACGAAGCGGGTCTTCCAGGTGATCCATGGCCGCCACAGGCGCGACAGTGGCAGGCCAAGCAGCTTGCCGCGCAGGTCGTCATCCATCGTGGTGGTCAGGTCCAGCGGCGCACGGAAGGTCGGCAGGCCGCTGGGAAGGCGGCCTGCCTCGAACCCGAGCGGCGGGTGGGCCAGGAAGCCCTCCAGCAGCGCGGCCGGTTCCAGCGCGGTGCTGGATGCGCGTGACGTCATTTCCATCGGCACGGGAACCGGCAGCGCATCGGACCTCAGCCCTTGGCCTTGGTCAGCGCCTGGTCAAGCAGGGTGATCGCCAGGTCAATCTCTTCGTAGCTGATGTCCAGCGACGGCGCGAAGGTGATCACGTTCTTGTACCAGCCACCCACGTCGAGCACGAGGCCCATGCGCTTGCCGTCGTGCAGCAGGTCACCGGCCAGGCCGATGTCGACCATGCGGTCCAGCAGTTCCTTGTTCGGCGTGTAGCCGTCGGTCTGGCAGATTTCCGCGCGCAGGGCCAGGCCCAGGCCGTCGACGTCGCCGATTTCCGGGTGGCGCTTCTGCAGGCCACGCAGGCCATCGAGGAAGTACGCGCCCTTTTCCGGCACGGTGCGCTCGTAATCCATTTCCTTGCCCAGCTTCAGCACTTCCAGGCCCAGGCGGGTGCCCAGCGGGTTGGAGTTGAAGGTGGAGTGGGTGGAGCCCGGCGGGAACACGGTCGGGTTGATCAGCTCTTCGCGCGCCCACAGGCCCGACAGCGGGTTCAGGCCGTTGGTCAGCGCCTTGCCGAACACCAGCACGTCCGGGGTCACGCCGAAGTGCTCGATCGCCCACAGCTTGCCGGTGCGCCAGAAGCCCATCTGGATTTCATCGACGACCATCAGGATGCCGTACTTGTCCAGCACGCGCTTGAGGCCGGTGAAGAAGTTGCGCGGCGGGATGACGTAGCCGCCGGTGCCCTGGATCGGTTCGACATAGAACGCGGCGTACTCCGCCTGGCCGACCTTGGGATCCCACACGCCGTTGTATTCGCTTTCGAACAGGCGCTCGAACTGCCACACGCAATGGTCGGAATACTCTTCCGGGGTCATGCCCTTCGGGCGACGGAAGGGGTACGGGAACGGAATGAACATCGCGCGCTCGCCGAAGTGGCCGTAGCGGCGGCGGTAGCGGTAGCTGGAGGTGATCGACGACGCACCCAGGGTACGGCCGTGGTAACCACCCTCGAAGGCGAACATCAGGCTCTTGCCGCCACGCGCGTTGCGCACGATCTTCAGCGAGTCTTCAATGGCCTGCGCGCCGCCGACGTTGAAATGCACGCGGCCGTCGAGGCCGAACTTCTCGTGCATGTCCACGGCAATGGTCTTGGCCAGCTGCACGCGGGTCGGGTGCAGGTACTGGCTGGCGACCTGCGGCAGGGTGTCGATCTGGTCCTTCAGCGCATCGTTCAGACGCTTGTTGCTGTAGCCGAAGTTGCAGGCCGAGTACCACATCTGCAGGTCGAGGTAGGGCACGCCCGCACCGTCGAACATGTAGCTGCCTTCGCCGCGCTGGAAGATCTTCGGCGGGTCGACGTAGTGGACGGTATCGCCGAAGGAACTGTAGCGGGCTTCGTCGGCCAGCAGCTGCGCGTCGGAGGCGGCGGCGTCGGCGTTCTTGTCAAAAATGTTCATGCAGTTCGGTTCCGTGAAGGACGTTCGAAAGAGGTAGCGGGGGCGTGCTTGGAAGGGAGTGCTCAGGCGGTGGCCAGCAGCAGGGGCAGTACGGCGGGCTGCGGGCTGGCGTCGATACGACGTGGCTGCAGCAGGCTGCCATCGAGCAAGCGCGGCAGCAGTGCGATTGCATCGTGGAAGGTATCGATGGCGGCATGCTCGATGCCGGCATGGGTGCAATGGGTGATCAGGCGACGCTTGGCGAACACGAAGTCGGCATCTTCGGAGACGCAGAAATCCGAACTGCCATCGCCGATCATCAGCACACGCGGTGCTTCGTTGGCGCGCGCCTGCGCGGCGCAGGTGCACTTGCAGGTGCCGCTGCGGCAGCCTTCGGCCTGGTAGGGCGATTCCAGTTCCCAGTGGTCATCGCACCAGCGCAGGTGGTTGGCCACCACCGGCAGTCGCGACAGGCCGTGGTTGGCGAGGATGCGGTGGATCGCATGGTCCAGGCCGTCACTGACGATGCGCAGCGGCACGCCCAGCTGTTCGGCACGGCTGACAAAGGCGGCAAAGCCTGGATCGATCTGCACCTGGTCCAGGTGGGCGTCGAGCGTGGCCGGGTCCAGCTTCAGCAGCCTGACCTGGCCCTGCATGCATTCGCGCGAGCCGATCTTTCCCGCTTTCCACTGGTCTTCCAGTTCCTGCCAGCCCGGCTGGCCGTATTTCTCCAGCAGCGAGTCGATGACATCTTCGAGGCTGATGGTGCCGTCGAAGTCACACAGGATGCTCCAGTGCATGGGCAGGTCCGTCGATGAAAGGAACGTCCGGCGCGATGCCGGGGCAGGCTCAATGTAGGCAGGCAGCCTTTCTCGTTCCTTTCCTGTTGAAAGCCTGCATTGCAGGGCGCGGAAAGCGTTCAGGAAGGTGCATGGATGAATGCGTGGGGCGCACTCCATCCGTGCGTCCTGGCGTCACGCGCGGGCCAGTGCCCGCAGTATTTCGGCGGTCTCTTCACGGGTCTGCCAGGCGCTGTTGCCGAGGGTCAGCATGCGTGCAGCGAAGTCGCGTGCGTTGGGCATGTCGTCCTGCGGCACGATGCCGCGCAGGTAGGCATAGCCGGGCAGGGCATGGATGAACATGCGGCTGGCGCCAAGCCCGCGTGGCCACAAGTCCTTCAGTACCGCATCGCGGGCGCGTTGGCTGGGCAGCAGCAGCATCAACAGTGGCCAGGTGCCACCGCTACCGGCCAGCCCATCGACCACCTCAACGGCAGGCAGCTGTGCCAGCTGCACCCGCAGCTGCAACGCACGCAGCCGACCGGCCTGAAGGAATGCCGGTAAGCGCCGCGCGGCATGCGCGCCGATGTTCTGCCGCCACTGGCTGACCCGGTGCTGCGGGATATCCAGCGGGAAAATGTCACCGACCGCATCTTCCAGATCGTCACGCTGAAGCGCATTGCGCAGTGGATTGCCATACACCAGTGACAGCAGCGAAGGGCGATAGCAGGTAGCAAGGCCCAGCAACTGCACGCTGCGCAGCAGCTCCCAGCGCAGGCTGGAGCGAACGTGCTGGACGGCATGTTCGGCCAGCGCAGCACGCAGTTCGTCATCGCGGCTGACCAGCAGGCCGCCTTCATGCAGGCTCAGGCCCTTGCCGGCGGCCAGGCTGAAGAATCCGATATCGCCGCGCATGCCGACACTGCTGTTGCCGACCCGTGCGCCGAGTGCCTGCGCGGCATCTTCGATTGCCCAGGCGCCGGCGTTGCGGGCGACTTCGCAGGCCAGCTCGACATCGGCAATGCGCCCGCCCAGGTGGGTGGGCAGGATCGCCAGCGTGCGCGCATCGGCCAGCCGCTTGAGCTGGCCGGGGTCGAAGTCGAAATGACCGCGCCGGGTATCGCACAACTGCACGCGCAGGCCCAGGCTGTGCACCGCGATCGGCACCAGCGGGCAGGTATAGGCCGGCATGATCACGGTGTCGCGCTTTGGCGCACGCTTCCGCAGCGTGCGCAGGGCGATCAGCAGCGCGTGCGTGCCGGAACAGGTCAGCTGCAGCGGCGGTGTGCCGAGCTGGCTGGCCAGGATGTCACGCAGGTCGCCGCCTCCGGGAAGGAAATCGCTGGCCTGCATCGGCAGGCCGGCGGTTGGTGGCAGTTCGCGCGCGAACAGGCTCATCGCAGCGCGCTCACGGGGTGCTTTCGGCAGGGCTGTGCGGGTCGTGCGCCTCGGCGCGGCCGAGGCAGACGATGCCGGCCACGATCAGTACCACACCGAGCAGATGGTGCAGGGTCAGCGGCTCGTTCAACAGCCACGCCGACAGCAGCAGCACGCTGATCACTTCCAGGTGCGAGGCAGCAAAGGCGGGACCGATCGGCGCATGGCGCAGCAGGCTCATCCAGGTGAAGAATGCACCCACGTAGCCGAGGATGGCGCCGTAAACCCACGGCTGCGACAGCACGCGCAGCAGCCAGGCGGTGTTGGCCTCGACCGGCAACGCGGCGTCACCGGCGTACTTGAAGCACAGCTGGGCCAGCGTGTCGAAAGCCATCAGCAGCGGGAAGCCGATCACATACAGGCGCCTCATGAGCCGGCCCCCACCACGGCTACGCCGGCGGTGACCAGCAGCATGCCGGTCACCCGCAGCGGCGTGAGTTTCTCGCGGAACAGGAAACGGCCGGCGATCATCAGCGCGACGATGTTGATCGAGCCCAGCAGCACGCCCTTGGACAGCGGCACCAGCGACAGGAACGCGATCCAGGCGACGAACTCAAGCACGTAGCAGGCGATGCCGATCCACAGCCAGGGACGGCTGAGCATGTGTTTCCAGCGCTGCAGTCCTTCGCCCTCCTGCGGGTCGCTGGCGGCGGCTTTGAAGGCGAGCTGGCCACCGGTATCGAGCACGACATTGGCCAGCCACAGCAGCGTGGCAAGTGCCCCCATGTCAGGCCACCGCCTTGAGCGCGCCCGTGCGTTCACCGATTTCGGTGAAGAAGCGCGCGCTGCGGCGGATCACATCGCGGCGTTCGCGGTCGATGGTGATCATGTGGTAACTGTCTTCCAGCACCACCAGTTCCTTCGGGCCGCTGACCCGCGACATCACCAGCTCGGCGTTGCCCATGCTGGCCACGTCGTCCTCGCGGGCGTGCATCACCAGGCACGGCGCGGTGACCTGGTGCAGGTGGCGGCGGGTCCAGTTGCTCAGGGCGCGCATTTCGGCCAGGGCGTGCCAGGGGTTGCCCGGCAGGCCGGCGGCGGCGCTGTCGCCGGACAGCATGGCGGCACTGACTTGTGCACGCAGGCGCTCGTCACGCAGGCCGTACGGCGGTTCTTCCATGAACATGCGGTCGCGGCCGATGTTGAAGCGCTTGAACCACGGCAGCAGGAACGAGAAGCGGGCCACGGCGGGGATGTTCCAGCCGTCATAGCGGAAGGTGGCGCCGTATACGCCGACCCCGGACACCCACTCGGGGCGACGTGCAGCCAGTGCCAGCGACAGCACCGCGCCCATCGACAGGCCGCCGACGAACAGCTGGTCGACCTTGCCGCGCAGGGTTGCCGCCGCATCTTCCACGCCCTGGTACCACTGTTCCCAGGTGGTCGCCAGCAGGTCATCCACGCTGCCGCAATGGCCGGGCAGCTGCACGCCGTGCACGGTGAAACCGGCGTTGTTCAGCCCTTTGCCCAGCATGCGCATTTCCGCCGGGGTGCCGGTCAGGCCATGGACCAGCAGCACGCCCTGTGGGCCACCGGGGAGGAAGAAGTCGTGCGATTCGGTCACCTGGCGGCTCCGGGACGGCAGTGGGGATGGCAGGATCGCAAGCGCGATTTTCGCCAGCCTTTCAGCGCCCCGGGCCGGGTCAGGGCGCCTTCAGCAGCGGCAGCGTGATGGCGACTTTCAGTCCGCCACCTGGGCGGTTCAGGAAGCTCAGGCGGCCGCCGAAGTGCTCCACCGCCTCGTGCGCGATGGCCAGGCCGAGGCCGGTGCCGCTGGCAGCGGTGCCCGGCGCCCGGAAGAAGCGCTCGCCCAGCCGTGGCATGACGTCGTCGGGCACGCCAGGGCCGTTGTCTTCCACATACAGTTCGACATCATTGTCGTCCAGCGCGTGCACGCCCACCGTGACGGTTGCATTGCGGCCGGCATAACGCAGGGCGTTGTCGATCAGGTTGTCCAGCGCTTCCTGCAGCATGGCGCCGTTGCCGAGTACACGCAGCGGATGGGGACTGCCGCGGTAGCCCAGATCGATGCCATCGCGGATCGCCTCCGGTACGCGCATGCCGACCCACTGCGGTACCAGCTCGCACAGGTCCAGTGCCTCCACGGTATCGGGCACGGTCTGCGCCCGGCTCAGTGCCAGCAGCTGGGTGCTGACCCGGGCGGTGCGCTGGTTGAGCCGGCGGATGTGCTGCAGCGCCTCGCGCACTGTATCGGGGTCGCCATGTGCCAGTGCCTGGTCCACATGCAGGGCCATGCCCGCCAGCGGCGAACGCAGCTGGTGCGCGGCATCGGCGATGAAACGGTTCTGCAGGGTGATCATTTCCGCCTGGCGGGCAAACAGATCATCGATGGTGCTGATCAGTGGCTGGATCTCCTCTGGCACGTCGGCATCGGAGATCGGCGCCAGTTCGCCGCGGCGCTGGGCCAGGCGGGTCCTCAGCGGGGTCAGGATACGCAGGCCATAGGTCACGCCGAACCAGACCAGCGCTGCGGTACCCAGCGCCAGCATGGTCATCAGCGGGATGATGATCATCAGGATCTCGCGCGCACGCTGCCGGCGGTCGGCCATGCTCTCGGCCACGGTCACCGCCAGCTGGTCCTGCGGATCGTTCATCGCCTGCGTGCAGACGGTGGCCATGCGCACCTGCTGGCCATTGAGGTTGCCGTCGTACAGCGCCGGATGCACGCCGGTGCAGTCCTGCGAAGGGGCGTACGGGCTGAAGTCTGCATTGCCGCTGAGCGTACCCATGCGGCTGCTGTCGACGTTGAAGTAGCGATGGCCGTCGGGGTCGTACTCGATCAGGAAGCGCGCCTGCGGAGACAGGTCGCTGGTCACCGGCATGGTGCTCAGCATCTGCGCGAACGAATGCGTGTCGTCGATCAGGTTGCGGTCGTGGATGCGGTTGGAATAGTCCAGCGCAACGTAGTAGGCCAGGATCGTGTTGAAGGTGAGCAGGCCCAGCATCGGCAACGCCAGAAAGGCGAGCAGGCGCCGGCGCAGGCTGGGCGGGCCACTGATCACGGCGTGCTTTCGTCCTGCGCGTCTTCCAGCATGTAGCCCAGCCCGCGCACGGTGCGGATGCCCATGCCGCCGGGCTGCAGCTTGCGGCGCAGGCGGTGCAGGGCGATGTCCAGGCCGTTGTCGGTGAGGTCCTGGCCCCAGTCGCACAGCGCCTCCACCAGTTGCGCGCGCGACACGATGCGCTCGGCGCGTACCGCCAGTGCCGACAGCAGGCCGAGCTCGCGCGCGGTCAGTTCCAGCGACTGGTCGTCGATCCACACCCGGTGCCCGGCCAGATCGATACGCAGGCGGCCGATGCGCAGGTCCGGGTTGCCATTGCTGGTGACCCGCCGCAGCTGCGCACGCACGCGTGCTTCGAACTCGTCCAGCGCGAACGGCTTGACCAGGTAGTCATCGGCGCCCAGGTCGAGCACGCGCACGCGCTCGGCCAGGCCGTCGCGGGCGGTCACCACCAGCACGGCCAGGCCATCGCCGCGCTGACGCAGGCGCTGCAGCACATCGCGGCCATCCAGCTGAGGCAGGCCCAGGTCCAGCACCAGCAATGCGTACTGGGTCGAGCCCAGTGCCGCGTCGGCGTGCGCGCCGTTGTCGACGTGGTCAACCACGTGCCCCTGCCGGCGCAGCGAGGCGCACAGGCCGGAGGCGATATCCGGGTCGTCTTCAGCAATCAGAACGCGCATGCGCGGGGGCTCCTGTAACGGTCAGGCCCACCGGATGGACGGGGTGGGCCTCTCTCGGCTGCCGAGGGTAGCCGCAAACCGGGTGAAGGTGGAGCGCGCCGCCGCCGCCCGGTGCCGTCGCGCTGTCCCTTCATTCAGTCCTGCAGGCCCGGCTCACCCGGCGCCAACGGCACCCGCGAGCCATCCAGCAGGCCACGGCTGAGCCTGCCATTTTCGATGAACAGCAGTTCGCCGTTCTCGCCGTTCTTGATGCTGCTGTCGATGGCGATCACGCGGTCGCCATGGAAGCTGCTGACGTGTGGCATCGAGGTGTGGCCGACCACGATGCGTTTGAGCTGCAGGCGGTCGAGTACGGTCTGCACCCCCGCGGTGTCGAGGCGGCCATCGAAGTAGCCGCGGTACCAGATCGGGCTGGTCTTGCCGTCATACAGCGGTGCGGTGGCCGGGTCGGCCTTTACTTCGGCCTTTGGCAGGCCCAGTGACGCCTGGTAGGCCGCATTGGTGCGCGCCGGGTCCAGCGCCAGCTGCACTGCCTCGGGCGAAATACCGCCGTGCAGGAACAGGGTGTCGCCGATCTTCAGCAGCACCGGGCGGGTGCGCAGCCACTGCCCGATCACCGAATCGGCACCGTACAGCTGCGGGTAGCTGCGGCCGAGCAGCTGGGCGCTGCGCAGGTACTTCGGGTTGACGTAGCGCAGGTCGTCGTACAGCACCATGGTTTCGTGGTTGCCGAGCACGAAGTGCACCGCGCCGCCGGCGGCGGCCGCCTGCTGCTGCAGGCCATACAGCAGCCAGAAGGCCTCGGTCACCTGCGGGCCGCGGTCGAACACATCGCCGGCGATGACCAGCGTGTCCTTGCCCAGCGCCCAGCGATCCTGGGCATCGATGACCTGGTGGGCGCGCAGCAGGCGCACCAGCAGCCCGTACTGGCCATGGATGTCGGACAGCGCAACGATGCGTGGCACGGCCGGCAGCACGGAAACCGAAGGCGCATTCGGGGCAGCCACGTGCACCGAGTGCTCGTAGCCGCAGCGCGGGGCGATGTCGGTACCTGCGGCCTGCGTGGCAAGCGTGTGCGACTCGACCTTGTCGTCGCAGATCCACTTGGCCTGCAGCTGGTCGCCCTGGCGGAACACATAGGGGCCATCGGCCCGCACGTGGTCGGCGGGCGCGGCAACCTCGCGGGCCTGCGTGGTTGCTGTGGCGCAGGCCAGCAGCGGCAACAGAAGGGCGGTCAGCAGGGAAGGGCGATCGCGCGACATCGGCGGCATCCAGTGGCGGAAAGACCCGATGCTAACCGGCGCGGGTGTTCGTCGTTGTGCGCGAATGGGCGGATCAGGTGTCGCGCCCGTCGTCCCTGAGCTTGCGCACGCGGGTGGCGCTGGGCTGAAGTGGCTGGCCGTCGCGCCCGCGCGGCTGCATGTAGGGCAGCGGCCGCCGCGTCGCCGATTCGATCAGCTGTGAATGGGCTTCACCGGCCTCGAAGCGATGGCGTTCACCCCATTGGCGCAGCGCGACCAGCAGCGGGAACAGTTCCTGGCCAGCGGCGGTGAGCACGTATTCCTGGTAGGCCGATCCATCGGAGGCCGGCTGCAGCTGCAGGACGCCGGCCTCTACCAGCCGGCGCAGGCGGTCGCTGAGGATGTTGCGGGCCGCGCCGAGGCTGCGCTGGAAATCACCGAAACGGGTGACGCCATCGAAGGCATCACGGATGACCAGCAGCGCCCAACGATCACCGAGCAGATCGGCGCTGCGGGCGACGGGGCAGGGGCTGTCGGCGTGCATGGTGGACCTCTCTGATGTGGTTGCAGTTTAAAACCAATGGCAGTAGCCTGCATCAAGTTTCAAATTGCAACCACATCATGAGTGCCATATCGCTTCCCCGCCCGCTGCTGGTCCTGCTCGCGGTTGCCGCAGGTGCCAGCGTTGCCAACGTCTATTACGCGCAGCCGCTGCTGGATCAGCTTGCACGCGCCTTTGCGCTGGACCGGGCCGTGGCTGGCGCGGTGCTGGCTGCTAC
Source organism: Stenotrophomonas mexicanensis (assembly GCF_032911605.1). NCBI lineage: Bacteria > Pseudomonadati > Pseudomonadota > Gammaproteobacteria > Lysobacterales > Lysobacteraceae > Stenotrophomonas > Stenotrophomonas mexicanensis. Next base: position 34,454 of record NZ_JAWJTG010000020.1, on the reverse strand, counting down.
CCAGGCCGGTAGCGTGCTGGCGTTGCTTGGCCTGCTGCCGCTGGCGGACCGTGGTGACCGGCGACGCCTGCTGCGGCTGCAGTTGATCGCATTGGTGCTGGCGCTGCTGTGGCTGGCAGCGTCACGCACGGCGGGCTGGCTGTTGTCGGGCATGCTGCTGGCCGGCTTGCTGGGCACGGCGCTGACCCAGGGCCTGATCGCCTATACCGCCATGCTGGCACCGCCCGAGCAGCGCGGTCGCGTGGTCGGTGTGGTGCAGGGCGGCGTGTTCATCGGCCTGCTGCTGGCGCGCGTGGTGTCCGGTACGGTGGCGGCGGCCTTTGGCTGGCAGATGGTCTACCTGTTGTCAGCGATGGTGATGGCGGGGTTGGCGGCGCTGCTGTGGCGGCGCCTGCCCCCAGTACCGGTGCCGTCGGTTCCCCCACGCTGGCGCGAGCTGCTGGGCTCGATGCTGGCCATGCTGCGCCGCGATCGAACGCTGCGCGAGCGTGGGCTGCTGGCACTGCTGCTGTTTGCCGGCCTCAATGTGTTCTGGGCGGCGGCACCCTTGCCGCTCTCGGCGCCACCGCTGCATTGGTCGACCGCCGCCATCGGTGCACTGGGCCTGGCCGGGGTGATCGGTGCGCTGCTGGCAGCGCGGGTAGGGCACTGGATGGACCGTGGTTTCGCGCATCCGGTCAGCGTCGGTGCGCTGTTGTTGATGCTGGTTGCGTGGTGGCCCTTGCTGGGCCTGCCGCAGTCGCTGTCGTTGCTGCTGTTGGGCGTGATTGTGCTCGACCTGGGTGGGCAGGCACTGCACGTATCAAACCAGGCATTGCTGCTGCGCGCGCCGGCTGAACAGCATGGACGCCTGGTGGCTTTGTACATGCTGTTCTATGCGGTGGGCAGTGGTGCCGGTGCAGCGGCCGGGCCGTGGATGCAGGCGCGCCATGGCTGGCCGGCGGTATGCCTGTTGGGGGCGGGCATCGCGTTGCTGGCGCTGCTCTGGTGGGCAGCGTGGCGGGTGGTGGCGGTGAAAGCAGCGGCCGGCGGCCGTATCGGTAGTGCCGGCTGTCAGTAGAGTCGACTGTCAGTCGACTGCTCTTCGCCCTGCGTGCGAAAAACCCCGCGGTGCGCGCGATAGTCGACCCGCGGTCGACTCTACCTGTCCTGCCGTCATCGCTGCAGTGCGCGCCGTCCCGGCGCTTCCTGCAGGTCCGCACTGGCCACCACCACGCGGTTGCGACCGCTGCGCTTGGCCTCGTACATTGCCGCGTCGGCACGGGCCATCAGCCGCTCGTAGTCCGGATGGCCGTCGTGGCCGGCCACGCCGATGCTGGCGGTCAGTGCCAGCACCTGGCCGTTGGCCAGTGCCACCGGCGACTGTGCGATCTGCCGCCGCAGGCTCTCGGCGATCACGGTCGCCTGCGATTCGCTGGCAGCCACCAGTACCACCACGAATTCTTCGCCGCCATAGCGGAACAGGTAGTCGCTGCCGCGCGTGAGCTGGCCGAGCAGGCCGGCGACGTGCTGCAACGCGCGGTCGCCGGCATCGTGGCCGTGGCCATCGTTGATCGCCTTGAAATGATCCAGGTCGAGCAGCAGCAGCGAGAACGGTGTGCGGTTGCGTGTGGCCAGCTCGATCTCCCGGCGCAGCACGGTAGGCAGGAAGCGACGGTTGAGCAGGTTGGTCAGCGCGTCGCTGCCGGCATCCAGTTCGCCGATGCGCTCGAACAGCAGTGTCATCAGGGTGCGGATGGCGGCCAGGTCCTCGCGGATGGCCGGCAGCACCGCCAGTCGCTGCGCCGGAGCATCGCCGCTCGCGCGCTGCAGGTGGCCATCAATGCGGGCCATCAACTGGCCCACCTGCTGCGTTTCGCTGCTTTCGCCGAAGCTGGGGATGCCCTTGTGGGTGAACCACAGGCCGAACTCCGAGGTGGCCAGGCTGGCGTTGTCGCTGGCCTGCACGTGGCCGGCCAACGCGTAGAGCAGGGCGTTTTCCCAGTCCAGCAGCAGTGCGCGCTGACGCTCGCGTTCGGTACCGACGTTCTGTACCAGCGAGAACAGCCGGTAGGCGGCGTCGGCACGGGTGGAGCGCTCGCGCGCGTGGGTGTAGGCCAGGGTCATGCCTTCCATGGCGATATCCATGATCGCGCTGAGGCAGTCGATGGCGGCAAATGCGGTGTCGCTGTCCGGTGCATCGTCGCGCAGGCGCACGAACAGTTCGTGCTTGAGCACGCGCGCACCGCGGGTAACCAGGTCGACCGGAATGCCGACGCGGGCGTGCACGTCGCCGATGATCCGCTGCGAGGCCACGGTGTTGGCGATGCCGCTGGCATCAGTGGTCAGCAGCTGCGCCAGCCAGCGCTGCATGGCCGGCTGCAGGCGCTGCTTGACCTGGTCGTGGGACAGGAAACGGCGCGCACGGGTGTCCTGCAGCAGTACTTCGTAAAAGCGCTGGGCCAGCGCGGGTGGGGCATCGGTAGCAGCGGCCTTGAGCAGCGCGGTGGCGGCAGGGCCGGCCTGCAGCAGGCACTGCTGCCAGGCCTCGGCCAGCGGCTGGCTGGCATCGTCCAATTGGGGTGGTTCCACGTCGATCTCTGACTGCGTACGGCAAACCACGGGTATCGGCCGCGGCGGCATACGGTTGATGGCGGGTTAGCCGGCCAGTTTACGCGCGGTGCAGGGTTGCACGGTGCGCAAACCACATCGGCGCCGCTGCGGCAATGAGTGAACGCATTTGAGAATCAATCGCATTGATGGGAGAATGCGCGCACGGAACGGGCTGCAGGTGCCTGCTGCAGGACTGCTCCGCCTCCCCCTCGTCGTTGCCTCAAGCCCTTTGCCAGAGGCCCCGTAGCCCTGCCAGAAGGTCCTGATCATGTCCCCTGCCGTTGTCCTTTCGCCGCGCCCGCTGGCGCTTGCCGTTGCCGCCCTGCTGGCCGGCAGCGCTCTGACCGCCCACGCCGAAACCGACGCCACCGATATCGACACGGTGCACGTCACCGCCTCGCAGATCGCGCGCCAGGCCCTGGGTACCTCGACCATCACCGCAGAGGACATCGCCAGGCGCCCGCCGGCCAATGACATCGCCGAGCTGCTGCGGACCATGCCCGGCGTCAACCTGACCGGCAACAGTGCCTCGGGCCAGTACGGCAACAACCGCCAGATCGATCTGCGTGGCATGGGCCCGGAAAACACCCTGATCCTGGTCGACGGCAAGCGCATCGGTGCGCGTGATGCCGTGCGCATGGGCCGCAGCGGTGAGCGCAATACCCGCGGCGATACCAACTGGGTGCCGGCGGAAATGATCGAGCGCATCGAAGTGCTGCGTGGCCCTGCAGCGGCACGTTATGGCTCGGGTGCTTCCGGTGGCGTGGTCAACATCATCACCAAGCGCCCGACCGGCGACCTGACCGGCGCGGTCGACCTGTATGGCCTGGTGCCCGAGCACAGCGCCGAAGGCGGCAGCGAGCGCGTCGGCCTGCAGCTGAGCGGGCCGATGACCGACACCCTGTCGTTCCGCCTGTACGGCAATCTCAACAAGACCGACGCCGATTCGCTGGAACTCAACCGTGACTTCGCGGCGAATCCGAACGCGGTGCCGCCGGCCGGTCGCGAGGGCGTCAAGAACCGCGATGTCAACGCGCTGCTGCGCTGGGACGTGACCGCCAACCAGGTGGTCGAATTCGAAGCCGGCACCAGTCGCCAGGGCAACATCTATGCTGGCGATCGCGCGGTCAGCACCACCGGTACCTCGACACCGATCGATCTGGGGGCGTTGGCCGAGCAGCAGGCCGAGACCAACCGCATGTACCGCAACACCGGCGCGATCACCCATCGCGGCCGCTGGGGCGATGTGACCTCTCGGGTGACCGCGGCAGTGGAAGCGGTGAACAACTCACGCATCAACGAAGGCCTGGCCGGTGGCCCGGAGGGCAGCTTCAACGGCACCGACTGGTCGACCTCGCGCCTGCGCAACTACCAGCTGGACGGCGAAGTCAGTTTCCCGACCACTCTGGGTGGTGCCGAGAACATCTGGACGCTGGGCTTTGAGTACCTGGACAGCCGCCTGACCGACCCGTACTCGATGAGCCAGTCCAGCAGCAGCGGCGGCGGCATCCCGGGGCTGTCGGCCGATCGCGCACGCGGCAAGTCCGACGCGCAGACCACCGCCGTGTTCGTGGAAGACAACATCTACCTGGGCGAGCGCTGGATCGTCACCCCGGGCCTGCGCTTCGACCACCACAGTCAGTTCGGCAACAACACCAGCCCCAGCCTCAACGCGCAGTTCCGCATCAACAGCGACTGGGTGGTGAAGGGCGGTATCGCCCGTGCATTCAAGGCGCCGAACCTGTACCAGTCGAATCCGGACTATCTGTATTACACCCGGGGCAATGGCTGCCCGAATGCACTGCCGAGCCTGGGCGCCGGCTGCTACATGCGCGGCAACTCGGACCTGAAGGCGGAAACCAGCCTGAACAAGGAACTGGGTATCGAGTGGGCACCGCAGAGCGGCTGGCAAGCGTCGTTGACCTACTTCCACAACGACTACAAGGACAAGATCCAGGCCGGGTACAACCAGATCGGGCTGACCGCCGACACCAAGGGCCGCATCTTCCGCTGGGAGAACGCACCCAAGGCGATCGTGCAGGGTCTGGAAGGCAACCTGGTGGTCCCGCTGCTGGGCGAGCAGGGCAACCGCCTGAAGTGGAGCAACAACTTCACCTACATGGTGGAGAACGAGAACAAGAGCACCGGCCAGCCGCTGTCGGTAATTCCGAAGTACACCGTCAACACGATGCTGGACTGGCAGGCCACCGACAAGCTGTCGGTGCTGCTGACCGGCACCTTCTACGGCAAGCAGAAGCCGGCCACCACCAACATCAACAATGATCCGCGCTGCACCGGCACCTGCGATCCGTCGATCGCGCTGCAGGACCGTGGTGCGTACAACATCTGGGGCGTGAGCGCGCGCTACAAGGTGACCGAGACGGTCAGCTTCGGTTTCGGCGTCAACAACCTGGCCGACAAGCGCCTGTTCCGCGAGGCCAACAGCAGCGATGCCGGCGCGGCGACCTACAACGAGCCGGGCCGCGCGTACTGGGCCAGCCTGCGCTTCGGGTTCTGACCGCAGGCGGACGTCGGTCCGCTGCGTCCGCCAGGCGTGGCCTGGCGTTGCCGGCCGCGCTCCGGTAGCGCCGGGCCATGCCCGGTGAGGGACCGCGTGGCCTGCAATGTTATAAACACCGTGATAGTTTCCCAACGCCCTCCGGCGTAGCCTGCCTCCCATCGCAAAGGAGCTGTTGCCATGGGCCACGACCACGATCACCTGCCATCCGAGATCCGCCACGAGAAACCCTTGTGGTGGGCGCTCGGCCTGACCTCCACCTTCCTCGTCGTCGAGGTGGTAGGCGCGTTCTGGACCAACAGCCTGGCGCTGCTGTCCGACGCGGCGCACATGGCTACCGACGCTTTAGCGCTGATGATCGCGCTGGTCGCGGTGCGGCTGAGCCGGCGCCCGCCGGACGCGCGCCGCACCTACGGCTATGCACGCCTGGAAGCGCTGGGCGCGATGATCAATGGCGCGATGCTGTTCGTGGTCGCCGGCTATATCCTGTGGGAGGCCATTGGCCGTTTCCGCGAGCCGCAGGAGATTGCCTCGTCGGGCATGCTGGTGATTGCCGCGGCGGGCCTGGTCATCAACCTGATCTCGATGCGCCTGCTGCAGGCCGGCAGCGGCGAGAGCCTCAACGTGAAGGGTGCCTACCTGGAAGTGTGGGCAGACATGCTCGGCTCGGTGGCCGTGATTGCTGGCGCGCTGTTGATCAAGTGGACCGGCTGGAAGCCGATCGACCCGATCCTGGCGGTGCTGATCGGCCTGTGGGTACTGCCGCGCACCTATGTGCTGATGCGCGAAGCGATCAACGTGCTGCTGGAAGGCGTGCCCAAGGGCATGGACGTGGCCAAGGTGCGCGACAGCCTGTCCGGCCACGCTGCGGTACTGGACGTGCATGACCTGCATGTGTGGGCGCTGGCCTCCAGCACCCCGGCGCTGACCGCGCACATCGTGATGCGCGACGGCACCGATGCCGATGCGCTGCGTCGTGATCTGGGCGGGCGCCTGCACGATGACTTCGGTATCGAGCACGTGACACTGCAGATCGAAGCGGACCACTGCGGCGAAGCCTGTGGTGAGCCGGCGCCGGCCAAGGCCGGCGAGCACGAGGGCCATGAAGGCCATGACCACGGCGAGGACGCGCAGGGCCATCGCGGTCACGTGCATCGTTGATTGAAATTGAGGGCCGTGCCGGGTGGTGCCCGGGGTGGCTATTCGTCCCGCCGCGAGGCCAGCCGATCCGCCAGCCGGGTCGGTTCCGGCAGCCGGTACCCGCGCAGGGTGCGCTGTACCCAGTCCAGCGCGGTATCCGCACTGACCCGATGGCCGCCGGCCACGAACAGCGGCTTGCAGCGAATCTTGCTGCGCAGCACCCAACCCAGTTGCTCATCGCCATCCAGCAGCGGCGTATGCGCACCGGCCTCGGCGCCCGGTTCGACGAACCGGCCCACCAGTTTCGACTTGGCGACGCCGATGCTTGGCAGGTCGGTGACCACACCGAGGTGAGCGGCCACCCCCAGCCGGCGCGGGTGGCTGATGCCATGGCCATCGACGAACACCAAGTCCGGCGTGCGCGGCAGCAGCGCCAGCGCGGCCAGCAGTGCCGGCAGCTCGCGGAAGCTGAGCAGGCCGGGGATATAGGGCATCACCGTGGGGATGCGCGCGATCTCCTGCGCCACGGGCTGCAGCGTCTCTGCGTCCAGCAGTACCGCCGCGGCGCGGGTGATGGCGCCATCGTCCTCGAAGCCGACATCCAGCCCGGCCAGCCAGCGCACGTTGCGTGGCAGGCGGTCCTGGCGCTCCACGCGGCCGGCCAGCTGGAGCTGCTGCGCGCGTGCAGCGGCGACGCTGCCTTCCCAGCGCCCGGGGTCGATCACCGTATTCATTGGTCACAGCATCGCATGCGCGGTGCCACGGCCCGGTGAGCGGCGCCCGGGGCTACAATGGCGGCCTGCCTTTCCTCGCGTTGGAGACCCTGCAGTGACCCGTAAACTCGTACTGTTGCGCCATGGCCAGAGCCAGTGGAACCTGGACAACCGCTTCACCGGCTGGGTCGATGTCGACCTGACCGAGCAGGGGCGCCGGGAAGCGGCCGCCGCGGGTCGCCTGATGCGCGAGGAAGGCCTGCAGTTCGACGTTGCCCACACTTCCGTGCTCAAGCGTGCCATCCACACCCTGCAGGGTGCACTGGCCGAGCTGGAACAGGATTGGCTGCCGGTGAACAAGTCCTGGCGCCTCAACGAACGCCATTACGGCGGTCTGCAGGGCTTGGACAAGGCCGAGACCGCCGCCAAGCACGGCGAGGACCAGGTCAAGGTGTGGCGTCGTTCGTACGACATCCCGCCGCCGGCCATGGACCTGGAAGATCCGGGCCACCCGATCCATGACCGCCGCTACGCTGGCCTGGACCGCAACGCGCTGCCGGGCACCGAATCGCTGGCCACCACGCTGGACCGCGTGCTGCCGTACTGGCACGACGCCATCGCGCCGCAGCTGAAGGACGGCAAGACCGTGCTGGTCACCGCCCATGGCAATTCGCTGCGCGCACTCTACAAGTACCTCAACAACGTCTCGCGCGAGGAAATCCTCGAGCTGAACATCCCGACCGGCATCCCGCTGCTGTTCGAGTTGAACGACGACCTGACGGTGAAGTCGTTCCGCTACCTGGGCGACCCGGAAGCAGCGCGCAAGGCCGCTGAAGCCGTGGCCAACCAGGGCAAGGCGAAATAAAACAGAAGGCCGGCGCAAGCCGGCCTTCGCTTTTTGTAGAGTCGAGCCATGCTCGACTGCTGTTGGCCTCTTGCCGCAAGGACAATAAACCCGGAACGGAGAGCAGTCGAGCATGGCTCGACTCTACATAAGCGCGTCCTGTGACCTTTGGCCGGTCCCACCGCAGGCCTCCCCGGCTACCCTGTGAAATTACCCGCAGGAGAGCCTCATGAACGTCCGCAACCTGGTCCCGCTGGGCCTGACCATCGCCATCGCTGCCTCGCTGGCGGCCTGTGGCAAGAATGAAACCGCGCCGGCGGCCAGCGCCGACGCCAAGCCGGCCTTCGACCTGTCGCAGATCAAGACGCCGCTGATCTCGCTCAACAGCGCCGACCTGGATCCGGCCATTTCGGCCTGTACCGACCTCAATGGCTTCGTCAACAGCAAGTGGCTGAAGGCCAACCCGGTGCCGGGCGACCAGACCACCTGGGGCAGCTTCGAGATCCTGCGCGAGCGCTCGTTGGAAGTGCAGCACGCACTGGTGCAGCAGGCCGCGGCCAGCCAGGCCAAGGCCGGCTCGGTGGAAGCCAAGATCGGCGATATCTGGAAGACCGGCAACGATGAAGCCAAGATCGAAGCCGCCGGCCTGGCGCCGCTGCAGCCGCAGCTGGACAAGATCACCGCGCTGAACGATACCGCCGCCATCACCCAGTACCTGCGCGACAGCCAGGCCGAGGGCAAGGGCGTGCTGTTCTCGCTGTTCGCCAATGCTGACTACAAGGATTCGGCCAACGTCATCGCCTATGTCGGCCAGGGCGGCCTGGGCCTGCCGGAGAAGGGCTACTACTTCGATGACGCGCAGGCCAAGATCCGCGACGCATACGTGGCCTACATCGCGCAGGTGCTGACGCTGTCCGGCGTGGACGCGGCGCAGGCTGCCGAGCAGGCCAAGGCCGTGATGGCCTTCGAAACCCGTCTGGCCAAGGCCTCGATGTCGAGCATCGAAATGCGTGACCCGGCCAAGCGCTACAACCCGCTCAGCGCGGCTGACGCCGACAAGCTGACCCCGAACTTCAGCTGGACCGCGCTGTTCGACACCCTGAAGGTGCCGGCCGCGCAGAAGTTCTCGCTGGCGCAGCCGGGCTTCTTCGGTGAAATGGACAAGATGCTCGCCGACGTGCCGGCCAGCACATGGCAGGCCTACCTGCGCTTCCACACCATCGATGACGCCTCGCCGTACCTGAGCAGCCAGTTCGAGAAGGCCAACTTCGATTTCTATGGCACCACCCTGCGTGGCCAGAAGGAAATGCAGCCGCGCTGGAAGCGCGTGCTGGAGTCGGTCAACGGCGGCATGGGTGAAGCCTTGGGCCAGCTGTACGTCGACGCCGTGTTCCCGGCCGAGTCCAAGGTGGCCATGCAGCACCTGGTGGAGAACCTCTCGGTGGCGCTGAAGGCGCGCCTGGAGCAGCTGCCGTGGATGGGCGAAGAGACCAGGAAGAAGGCGCTGGAGAAGTGGGCCAGCTTCACCCCGAAGATCGGCTACCCGGACAAGTGGCGTGAGTGGACGGGCCTGCAGACCAACGGTGACAGCTACCTGGGCAACATGCAGGCTGCGCGCGCGTTCAACTATCGCTACATGCTGGACAAGATCGGCAAGCCGGTGGACAAGACCGAGTGGGGCATGACCCCGCAGACCGTCAACGCCTACTACAACGCCACCAAGAACGAGATCGTATTCCCGGCCGCCATCCTGCAGGCGCCGTTCTTCGACGCCAAGGCCGATCCGGCGCTGAACTACGGCGGCATCGGTGCGGTCATCGGCCACGAGATGATGCACGGCTACGACGACTCGGGCAGCCAGTTCGCTGCCAACGGCAACTTCGACAACTGGTGGACCGACGCCGACCGCAAGGCCTTCACCGAACGTACCGACCAGCTGGTCGCGCAGTTCGATGGCTATGAATCGGTGCCGGGCGTGTTCGTGAAGGGCAAGCTGACCCTGGGCGAGAATATCGGCGACCTGGGCGGCTTGACCGTGGCCTACGACGCGTTGCAGATGGCGCTGAAGGAAGATCCGAAGGCGAATGTCGAAGTCGATGGTCACAGCCAGGACCAGCGCTTCTTCATGAACTGGGCCACCGTGTGGCGCCGCAACTTCACCGACGGTGAGCTGCGCGTCCGCCTGAACACCGACCCGCACGCGCCGGCCAACTTCCGTGCCAACGGCGCGCCGTCGAACATGCCGTCGTATGCCGCTGCGTTCCAGTGCAAGGCCGGCGACGCGATGGTGCGTGCCGACGACAAGCGCGTGGTGATCTGGTAATCGATCGCACGTGATGCGTGTTGCGTGATGCAGAAGGTCCGGCGAAAGCCGGGCCTTTTGTTTGTCCGCTCGGGAGCGCTGGGCCGTGCCCGGCGGATCTCAGGCCAGCTCCGGCTCCCGCGCCAACATGCGATGAAAGCGCTGCAGAACGTAGGGATCGATCAGGCCGCCGGACTGCTCGTCGATGATGCGCAACGCAGTCTCGCGTTCCATCGCTGCGCGGTAGGGGCGCACGCTGGTCATGGCATCGTAGGCATCAGCAACGGTGACGATGCGTGAGCCCAGCGGAATGCTTTCGCCACGCAGGCCGTCGGGATAACCGCTGCCATCGAACGCTTCGTGATGGGCGCGGATCAGCCGCGCGACCGGTGCTGCATCGCTGCGGCCGGTGGCCAGGAAGATGTGTTCGCCGCGCACCGGATGCTCGCGCATGATCGCGCGTTCCTCGTCGGTGTGCCGGCGCGGTGTCAGCAGTACATCGTCGGGGATGCCGATCTTGCCGATGTCATGGAAGCGCGCGGCCAGGCCGATCTGCGAACAGGCATCGTCATCGAGATCGCAGTGCGTGGCCAGGCGCTGCGCGAGCAGGCCAACGCGGTCGCAGTGGTGGCGGGTGTAGGCGTCGCGCATCTGCAGCGACATCGAGAGGGCATCGATCAGGCAGGCCTGTGCGTGCAGCAGGTCGGGGGCGGGTACGGCGTCAGGAAACATGGTCATCCGCCCGCACCGGGTGGGGACCGGTGCGGGGTGTTCGGGGGGGCGATCAACCCGGGGCGAGGGTGGTCAGAAGGGCGCGGGCCGCATTGAAGCGGTCTTCCGGCAGCGGCAGCGGGTGCTTGATGCGCAGCTTGTCAGGCCCTTCCATGGCGTAGAGATTGGGTTGTTTCTGGATCAGCTGGATCACCGCCATCGGGTCGATGTTCGGCTTGGACTCAAACACGATGCGGCCACCGTTCTCGCCCAGGTCCAGCTTGCGGATGCCGAGGGTGTTGGCCTTCAGCTTCAGCTCGGCGATGGCGAACAGGTGCTTGGCCGCATCCGGCAGCAGGCCGAAGCGGTCGATCATCTCCACCTGCAGTTCGCGCAGCGCATCACTGTCGCGCGCGCTGGAAATGCGCTTGTACAGGGTCAGGCGGGTGTGCACGTCCGGCAGGTAGTCTTCCGGAATCAGCGCCGGCACATGCAGCTCGACCTCGGCACCGCGCACTTCCTCGCCGGCATCCAGGTCGGGCAGTTTGCCCTGCTTGATGCTGCGCACCGCGCGCTCCAGCAGCTCGGTGTAGAGGCTGAAGCCGACCTCGGCCATCTGCCCGCTCTGGTCCTCGCCCAGCAGTTCACCGGCACCGCGGATTTCCAGATCGTGCGTGGCCAGGGTGAAGCCGGCACCGAGCTCGTCCATCGACGCGATCGCTTCCAGGCGCTTTTCCGCATCCGGGGTGATCGAGCGGCGGTCGGGCGCCACCAGGTAGGCGTAGGCGCGGTGGTGCGAACGACCGACGCGGCCACGCAGCTGGTGCAGCTGGGCCAGGCCGAAGCGGTCGGCGCGGTTGATGATGATGGTGTTGGCGTTGGGGATGTCGATGCCCGACTCGATGATCGTGGTCGACAGCAGCACGTTGAAGCGCTGCTTCTGGAAATCCAGCATCACCTTTTCCAGCTCGCGCTCCGGCATCTGTCCGTGGGCAATACCGATGCGCGCCTCCGGCACCAGCTCGGACAGCTCGCGCTGCATGCGGCCGATGCTTTCCACGTCGTTGTGCAGGAAGTACAGCTGGCCACCGCGTGCCAGCTCGCGCTGGAAGGCTTCGCGCAGCAGCGCATTGTCCCACTGGGTGATGAAGGTCTGCACCGCCAGCCGGTTCGGCGGCGGCGTTGCGATGATCGACAGGTCGCGCAGGCCGGCCATGGCCATGTTGAGCGTGCGCGGAATCGGCGTGGCGGTCAGGGTCAGCAGGTGCACGTTGGCGCGAAGCGCCTTCAGCGCTTCCTTCTGGCGTACGCCGAAACGCTGCTCCTCGTCGACGATGACCATGCCCAGGTCCTTGAACTTCACGTCCGGCTGCAGCAGGCGATGGGTACCGACGATGACGTCGATGGTGCCGGCGGCGACCTTTTCCAGCTCGGCCTTGATTTCCTTGGTGGTCTTGAAGCGCGACAGCACCTCGACCTTCAGAGGGTAATCGGCGAAGCGATCGCGGAAGTTGCGGTAATGCTGTTCGGCCAGCAGCGTGGTCGGCACCAGCACGGCCACCTGCTTGCCGGCACTGGCGGCGGCGAATGCCGCACGCACCGCCACCTCGGTCTTGCCGAAGCCGACGTCGCCGCAGACCACGCGGTCCATCGGCTGGCTGCTGGCCAGGTCGCGCAGGGTGGCGTCGATCGCGGCCAGCTGGTCCGGGGTTTCCTCGAACGGGAAACCGGCCGCGAACGGTTCGTACATCGCGCGGTCTACCTGCAGCGCCAGGCCAGCACGGGCCTGGCGGCGGGCCTGGATCTCCAGCAGCTCTGCAGCCACGTCGCGCACCTTCTCGGCGGCCTTGCGCTTGGCCTTGCTCCACTGTTCGCCGCCCAGCGAATGCAGCGGCGCGGTTTCCGCCGACGCACCGGAGTAGCGGCTGATCAGGTGCAGCTGGGCGACCGGCACATACAGGCGGTCGCCCTTGGCATATTCGATTTCCAGGAACTCGCCGGGCATGCCGCCGACGTCCATCGCGATCAGGCCGCGGTAGCGGCCGACGCCATGGTCCTCGTGCACGATCGGCGCACCCTCGGTCAGTTCGCCGAGGTCGCGGATGATCGCTTCCGGCTCGCGGCCGGCACGGCGCGTGCGGCGGGTGCTGCCGGCGCGCTCGGGGAACAGCTGGCGCTCGGTCAGCACCGCGATGCGCGGATCGTCCAGTGCGAAGCCATCCTCCAGCGGCGCCACCGCGATCGCGAAGCGCGCATCGTCGGCGAGGAAGCTGGGCAGGTCGGCCACCACCGGCGGCTTCAGCTCGGCGGCCTGCAGCACTTCCAGCAGGGCCTCGCGACGCCCGGGCGAATCGGCGGCGATCAGCACCCGGCCCGGATAATGGCCGAGGAAGGATTTCAGCGCGTCGCCAGCGGGGGCCTCGCGCGCGGCCACCGGCAGCGGCGGCAGCGGCTGGTCGCCCAACGCATGGGCATCGGCGATGCGCGCGTGGTCAGCCGACCATACCTCGATGCGCGGGGCATCGTTCAGTCGCTCGCGCAGCAGCTCCGGCGACAGGTACAGCGCCGACGGCGGCAGCAGCGGCCGTTCCACATCGTGGCGGCGCTGTTCGTAGCGCTCGCCGGTCTGCGCCCAGAACGCCTCGGCGGCTTCGCCGGCACCGGCGCAGACCACCGGCAGGCTGCCGTCGGGCAGGTAGTCGAACAGGGTCGCGGTGCGTTCGAAGAACAGCGGCAGGTAGTACTCGACGCCGGCCGGGGCCAGCCCGGACTTCAGATCCTGGTACAGCGCGCTGCGCCGGGTATCGACATCGAAGCGTTCGCGCAGCGTGGCCAGCACGCGGGCGATGCTGGCTTCGTCCATCGGTACTTCGCGGCCCGGCAGCATGTGCACCGCCTCGACCTTGTCCAGCGAGCGCTGGCTTTCCGGGTCGAAGGCACGGATCGAGTCGATGTCCTCGTCCAGCAGCTCCACCCGCAGCGGCTCGTCGGCGCCCATCGGGAACACATCGAGCAGGCCGCCGCGCACGGCAAAGTCACCCGGGTCCATCACCTGCGGGACGTTGCGGTAACCAGCACTTTCCAGGCGACGCTTCTCGGCTTCCAGATCCAGGCGCTGGCCGACCTTCAGGTCGAAGCTGCCACCGATCACGTAGCTGCGCGGGGCCAGCTGCTGCAGCAGGGTCTGCACCGGCACGATCACCAGGCCGCGCTTCAGCGTGGGCAGGCGGTGCAGGGCGGACAGTCGCTGCGAAATGATGTCCGGATGCGGGCTGAAGCGGTCGTAGGGCAGGGTTTCCCAGTCCGGGAAGGCCACCACCGGCAGGGCCGGGTCACCGCCGAGCAGGGTCTGCAGGTCGGCTTCGAGCTGGTTGGCACCGTGGTTGTCACGGGCGATCACCAGCAGCGGGGCGTCGTGCGCACGCGCGGCCTGGGCCAGGTACCAGGCCAGGGCGGTCGGCGATGCGGGGGCGCGCCACCAGGCGCGGAGCTGGCCGGCGCGCGGCAGCGGCGGGGCGGGGTATGAGGTACGCGACATGGACCCCGGATTTTAGCAGAAGCCCGATCGAAGCCCGGCGAGTCGTGCCTGCCGTTGGCCGGCCGCCTCATGTGCGGTTGGGGTATCGGAATGTCGGCCAGCGGCCGGCACTACCGGGAGGCGTCGCCGGGCACGCCCGGCGAATCCTTCAGTTGTCCAGCTCCAGCACCATCCGCACCAGGCCTTCGGCACCGGTCGGGTGCGGGACCGGCTTGAAGCCCAGCGAGGCGGCCAGCTGCTTCATCGGCTCGTTCTCGGCGGCAACGTCGCCGTACAGACGGTCCAGGTACTTGCCGCGGCCCCACTTCACCAGCTTGCGCATCAGCTGCCGGCCGAGGCCCTGGCCAATGAGGAAGCGGCTGATCAGGATCGCGTACTCGGCTTCACGGGTGCCGGGGATGATCGAGGCCCGGGCGACCGCGCCGACCACCGCTTCGCCAGCGGGCAGGGATTCGGCAGCGACCAGGGTGATCTCGGTCTTGGGATTCGGGTGGGTCAGGCGCTGGGTGGTTTCCGGCGACAGCTCGGTCACCGCCTGCAGGAAACGATCACGGATTTCTTCCGGCCCGAACAGGCTGAACGCCGCTTGCAGCGGTGCCCCATCTTCCGGGCGGATGGGGCGGATCAGCAGCTCGTGGCCGCTGGGAGCCTTGAAGATCTCATGCCAGGGCGGCATGCGGTTGCGAGTGGCCATACCGGGTGATTCCTTGGTGGTCCATCGATTGTGGCATCACCGGGGCTGCATTCCGTGAACGAAAGGCTCACGGCGGTACAGCCTCGTGAAGGCCGTTATTCGGGTGCTTTGAGCCAATCCAGGCGGGTGCTGGCCCCGGGTTCACCCAGGTGCTGGCGCAGCGCCGGCAGGGCCGGGCCGACCACCCGGTCGAACTGCCAGGGCGGGTTGAGCAGCAGCATGCCGCTGCCGTTGAGGCGCAGCGGTGAGTCGTCCGGGCGCACCAGGAACTCGATCGTCATCGCCGATTTCACCGGCAGGGCGGTGGCCTTGCGCAGGAAGTGCAGGATGGTGCGGCGCTGCTTGATCGGGAACCAGACGGCACACGTGGCCTGCGGCCAGCGCGCCAGGGTCTCGCCCAGCGCGGCCAGGACAGCCTGGTATTCGGCGTCCTGGGCCTCGTAGGGCGGGTCGATCAGCACCAGGCCACGGCCGATCTTGCTGCCGTTGAACTTCGGCGGCAGCAGCGAGCGCAGCAGCGCATAGCCATCGCCCGCCCGCACGTCGACGCGGCTGTCATGGGCGAACAGGGCCTTCAGCGTGGCCGTTTCGGCTTCCTGCAGCTCACAGACCGCCATGCGGTCCTGCGCGCGCATCGCCTGCGCGCTCAGCAGCGGCGAGCCCGGGTAGTTGGTCAGGGCGCCCACCGGATTATCGGCCTGCACCGCCTTCAGATAGCGCTCGACCACCTCCGGCAGCTTGGGCTGGGCCATCAGCCGCATGATCCCGGATTCAGCCTCGAGGGTCTTGCGGCTCTCTTCGCTGGCCAGCAGGTAGCGGCCGGCGCCGCCGTGGGTGTCGAGCACAAAGAACGGGCTGTCCTTGCGCTTGAAGCTGTCGATCAGGGCCAGCTGCACGATGTGCTTGAGCACATCGGCGTGGTTGCCGGCATGGAAGGCGTGGCGATAGTTCATGGGCGGCAGTGTACGGGGCGGCGGCCGCAGCGGCTATGCTGCGCGCCATGACAGTTCCCGTTGCCCATGTCCTGGTGGTCGAGGACGAAGCCGCCATCGCCGAAACCGTGCTCTATGCACTGCGCAGCGAGGGCTATTCCGCCAGCCACTGCCTGCTGGGCGGCGAGGCCCTGCAACGGCTGCAGGACGGCGATATCGACGTGGTGGTGCTGGACGTGGGCCTGCCGGACCTGGGCGGTTTCGAGGTCTGCCGGCGGCTGCGTGCGCAGGCCGGGCCGGCGGCGCAGCTGCCGGTGATCTTCCTGACCGCGCGCAACGACGAAGTGGACCGCGTGCTCGGCCTGGAACTGGGCGCCGACGACTACATGACCAAGCCGTTCTCGCCGCGCGAACTGGTGGCAAGGGTGCGTGCGCGCCTGCGCCGTGCGGCGCCGGTCGTCGCAGCGCCCAGCGCCGATGCGGGCTGGCAGGAGCATGGCGCGTTCGCCATTGACCGCGAGGGCCGGCGCATCCGCTTCCGCGGCCATGCGCTGGACCTGACCCGCTATGAGTACGCACTGCTGGAAGCGCTGCTGCAGCGCCCGGGTGCCATCCTCAGCCGCGCGCAGCTGATGGACCGGGGCTGGGACAGCAGTGCCGACAGTGCCGACCGCACCGTCGACACCCATGTAAAGACGTTGCGCGCCAAGCTGCGCGCGGCCGGTGCCAGCGACGACCCGATCCGCACCCACCGTGGCCTCGGCTACGCGCTGGAGGTCTAGCCGATGCGCCTGGTACTGAAGCTGTTCCTCGGCTTCTTCCTGATCACCGGCATCGCCGCGTTCTTCGTGATGCGCGTGTTCGTCAACGAGGTGAAGCCCGGTGTGCGCCAGGCGATGGAATCGACCCTGGTCGATGCGGCCAACGTGCTGGCCGAGATGGCCGCCGCCGACGTCAAGGACGGCACCATCCGCAGCGGCAGCTTCACCCGCAACCTGGCCAAGGCGCGGCAGCGCGACCTGAAGGCGATGGTCTGGCGTTTCCCCAAGCGCTCGCTGGATTACCGGGTGACCATCACCGACGCCAAGGGCATCGTCATCTACGATTCGCTGGGCCGTGATCTCGGCCGCGACAACTCGCGCTGGAATGATGTCTACCGCACCCTGCGCGGTGAGTACGGCGCACGTTCCAGCCCCGAGATTCCGGGCGAGGAAGGCGATACGGTGATGCATGTGGCGGCGCCGGTATATGACCCGGCCGATGGGCGCACGCTGATCGGCGTGCTCAGCCTGGCCCAGCCCAACCGCAGCATCGATCCGTTCATCGCCGCCAGCCAGCGCGCCATCATCGAGCGCGGTGCGTGGCTGATCGGGCTGTCGGCGCTGGTCGGCGTGCTGGTGACGATGTGGCTGACCACGGGCCTCGGTCAGCTCAGCCGCTATGCACGCGCGGTCAGCGCGGGCGAACCGGTGCCACCACCACGGCGCCGTCGCGACGAGATCGGCGATCTCGGCCAGGCGCTGGAAACGATGCGCCGCAAGCTGGAGGGCAAGGCCTACGTCGAGCAGTACGTGCAGTCGCTGACGCACGAGATGAAGAGCCCGCTGGCGGCGATCCGCGGTGCCGCCGAACTGCTGCAGGAGCCGCTGCCGGAAGCCGATCGCGTGCATTTCGCGCGCAGCATCGTCGACCAGCAGGAGCGGCTGACCGAGACCATCGACAAGCTGCTGGCGCTGGCCGAAGTGGAACAGCACGGCTGGCTGCAGACCCGCGATCCGATCGCGCTGCCGGCATTGCTGGCCGATGCGGCGGCCGCCGCGCAGGTGCGTGCGCAAGCGGCCGGCGTTCAGGTCCGCATCGGCAACGTGCCCGACCTGCGGGTGCAGGGCGACGGCTACCTGCTGCGGCAGGCACTGCACAACCTGATCGACAACGCGATTGCCTTCTCGCCAGCCGGCGCGGAGATCGCGCTGCAGACCGAGGTGGACGGGCAGGGCGTGCGCCTGCAGGTGGCCGACCGTGGCGCCGGCATTCCCGACTACGCGCGTGAGCGGGTGTTCGAACGCTTCTATTCGTTGGCCCGCCCCGGCAGCGGGCGGCGCAGCTCCGGCCTGGGCCTGCCCTTCGTGCAGGAGGTCGCGCGCCTGCATGATGGGCGTGCCAGCGTGGATATCCGCGAGGGCGGCGGCACCGTGGCCAGCCTGTGGCTGCCGTTGAGTGCGCCGGGCCAGCGCCAGCGCCGCTGACTTCACACTCGCTTCAAATTCGCCACAAACCCTGCTCACTGCGGCGGTCCATCCTGCAGCCCTCTCCAACGAGGATGGACCATGAAATCCCTGAAGATGCTGCTGCGGTTCGCCATTGTCGGCGGGCTGATCCTGCTGCTGCTGGTGCCGCTGACGATGATCCGCGGGGTCATCAACGAACGCAGCGCGTACCGCGACGAGGCCTTCTCACGGGTGGCCGACAGCCGCGCCGGTGCACAGCAGCTGGTGGGCCCGGTGCGGGTGGTGCCGTGGGTGGAACGCAAGCAGGTTGAACTGGTCGACCCGCTGGGCGTCAAGAAGACCGAGGTGCAGGTCACCGAGGGGCACTGGCTGCAGATGCCGGCGTCGCTGGAGGTGGGCGGCGAGATGCTGCCGAGCCAGCGTGAGGTCGGCCTGTTCAAGGTGCCGGTGTACAGCTGGAACGGCCAGATGAAGGCGACGTTCGCTGCAGACGACTATCCGGTGAAGGCCGGCCGCAGCTATGGCCAGCCGTATGTGGCGGTGGGCATTTCCGATGTGCGTGGCCTGGTCGGTACGCCGAACCTGCGCGTGGATGGCAAGCAGCTGCGCCTGCTGCCGGGGGTTGGTGCGGCCAGCGAGGTGGGGCGAGGCCTGCATGCGCCGGTGGCCGGTTTCGCCGCGGAACAGGGCGGTACGCTGGCTGCCAGCACCGTCGAACTCGAGCTGCGCCTGGATGGCAGCCGCATGCTGTCGGTGGTGCCGGTGGGCGATGACACCCACATCGCGCTGCGTTCGAGCTGGCCGCATCCGTCGTTCAGCGGTGCGTTCCTGCCCAACGAACGTCGCGTCGACGCACAGGGCTTCGATGCGCGCTGGGCGGTGTCCTCGCTGGCCTCCGACGCACAGCGACAGCTGCGCAATGATGGTTCGGTCGACTCGCAGGCGGTGACGGTTTCGCTGGTTGATCCGGTCGATGCCTACACCCAGGCCGACCGTGCCTCGAAATACGGCGTGCTGTTCGTGCTGCTCACCTTCGTCGGCTTCATCCTGTTCGAGCTGATCAGGTCGCTGCGCATCCACCCGCTGCAGTACCTCATGGTGGGCCTGGCGCTGGCGATCTTCTTCCTGCTGCTGATCAGCCTGTCCGAGCACATCGCGTTCTGGAAGGCCTACCTGGTTTCGGCCGTGGCCTGTATCGGCCTGCAGGCGGTGTACCTGGCCAACGTGCTGGGCCACTGGAAGCGCGGCCTCGGCTTCGCTGCGATGCTGACCGTGTTGTATGGCGCGCTGTATGGCCTGCTGGTGTCGGAGAACAACGCGCTGCTGATGGGTTCGCTGCTGCTGTTCGTGATCCTGGCGCTGGCGATGTGGGTGACCCGCCGGGTGGACTGGTACGCGCTCGGCGCGGACCTGAAGTAAGGAGCGGGCCATGGGCTGGCGCCAGGGATTGCGGCAACGGGCACGGCAGGGGATTCCGGCCCTGCTGGAAGTGGATGCACTGCTGCAGGCACATGGCGTGCTGGCGGCCCTGCCGGGGGCACGGATCGCCCCCGGCTTGGTCCGCTTCCAGCTGGCGGCGGTGACCTGCGAGGGATTGCGGGGGCAGGGATTGCGCTGGCTGCAGGGCGCGCGGCAGGGACGCGGCGCGGTGGCAGGCCGGGTGCCGCGCTACCGGCCATGGAAGGCCGGGGCGGAGGCGCTGGCCGAGATCGGTATCGGCGGCCTTCCGGATGGCTGGCCGGCACACGCGGCGGTGTACGGCTGCAGCAGCATCGACCGGCGGCACTGGTTGCTGCTGCTGCCCGAGCGGGCGCAGTTGTGGCTGGGATGGAGTGGATGATTCGGTTGTTCATCCACGCCTGGTGTGGATCTACTGTCGCTGTCCATGACCGATGGGACGGTATCGGCGCGCCCCTGCTGGCTAGACTCGATGGGTTGATGATCGAGCCGAAGGGCAGGGGTGCGATGTGTTGAAGTGGGGCATGCTGGCCGCAGCGCTGGCGATCGGTGGCAATGCAGGCGCGCAGCAGCGCGAGCCGGTGGACCTGGACATGGTCAGCCGCATCCGCCAGGAGGCCTTCCACCGTTCGCAGGTGATGGACACCTTCAGCTACCTCACCGAACGCATCGGCCCGCGACTGACCAACTCGCCGGCGATGGGCCGCGCCAATGCCTGGACCCGCGGCAAGTTCAACGAATGGAAGCTGGACAACGTCCACGACGAAGCCTTCGACGACTTCGGGCGCGGCTGGGAGTTCACCTCGGCCAGCGTGGAGATGCTGGGGGACCGTGTACAGCCGCTGCATGCACTGCCGAAGGCGTGGACGCCGGGCACCAAGGGACCGGTTGAAGGCGAACTGGTGCAGGTCGAGATCAAGAAGCCCGAGGATATCGAGAAGTACCGCGGCAAGCTGCGCGGCAAGATCCTGCTGCTGGGCGAGGCGCGCGAGTACAAGCGCGGCACCGAGGCGGATTCGCACCGCCACGACGCCACCTCGCTGGAGGGCCTGCAGGAGTTCACCCTGCCCAAGGACAAGGACGCCACCGCCGAGCGTGCGAAGCGGGTCAAGGAATACCAGGAACGCCAGCAGCTGGCGACCAAGGTCAATGCGTTCTTCGTGGAAGAAGGCGCGCTGGCCTCGATCAGCATCAGCAGCTGGGACAACGGCATCATCCGCGTTGCCGGTGGCGGCTCGCGCAAGGCCGGTGAATCGGTGGGCATCCCCGAACTGGCGATGATCAGCGAACACTTCAATCCGCTGGTGCGCGCGCTGGAGGCCAAGCAGACCGTGCGCCTGCGCGTGGATGTGGCCGCGCGCTTCACCGACGAGGCCGACCAGCCGGGTTACAACACGCTGGCCGAGATCCGTGGCAGCAGCAGGCCCGATGAAGTGGTGATGATCGGCGCGCACCTGGATTCCTGGCACAGTGGTACCGGTGCGGCCGACAACGCGGCCGGCGTGGCGGTGATGATGGAAGCCATGCGCATCCTCAAGGCCACCGGCGCCAAGCCCAGGCGCACCATCCGGGTGGCGCTGTGGAGCGGCGAGGAGCAGGGCCTGATCGGCTCGCAGGCCTATGTGGCCAAGCACTTCGGCCGTTTCCCGGAACCCACCGACCCGGCGCAGAAGGCGCTGCCGGCCTCGCTGCGCGAGCCGACCGGCGCGCTGCAGAAGACCCGCGACTACGGCAAGTTCCAGGTCTACTTCAACATGGACAACGGCTCGGGCCGCTTCCGTGGCATCTATGCACAGGAAAACCTGGCGGCGATGCCGATCTTCGAAGCCTGGCTGGCCCCGTTCCATGACGTCGGCGCCACCACCGTGGCCACCCGCAACACCGGCAGCACCGACCACATCAGCTTCGACCGCATCGGCCTGCCGGGCTTCCAGTTCATCCAGGACCGGCTGGACTACTTCACCAACGTCCACCACAGCCACCTGGACACCTGGGACCACGCCGAACCGGAAGACCTGAAGCAGGCCGCGGCCATCGTCGCCTCGTTCGCCTACAACGCCGCGATGCGCGAGCAGTCCTTCCCGCGCAAGGTAGAACCGTAAAAGGGGACGGAGGGGATTAAGTCGTTTCTCCCCTCCGTTTCCCGGTCGCAGCCCCAGGAGCTGGGCAATCGCGACTTAATCCCCTCCGTCCCCTTTTTCCGTAGGGGGCGGTGGGCTGGTAAAATCGGGGGATTCCCGTTCCTCGAGCCGTCCATGACCTGCCGCACCCGCTTCGCCCCCAGCCCCACCGGTTACCTGCACATCGGCGGTGCCCGCACCGCGCTGTACTGCTGGCTGGAGGCCCGCCACCGTGGCGGCGAGTTCGTGCTGCGCATCGAGGACACCGACCGTGAACGCAGCACCCAGGGCGCGATCGACGCGATCCTGGAGGCGATGGAGTGGCTGGGCCTGGACTATGACGAAGGCCCGATCTACCAGACCGACCGCGTCGCCCGTTACCTGGAAGTGGCCGAGCAGCTGGTGGCCGACGGCAAGGCGTACTACGCCTATGAGACCCGCGAAGAGCTGGACGCGATGCGCGAGGCCGCCATGGCCAAGCAGGAGAAGCCGCGCTACAACGGCGCTGCACGCGAACTGGGCCTGCCGCGCAAGGACGACCCGAACCGCGTCATCCGCTTCAAGAACCCGCTGGAAGGCACGGTGGTGTTCGACGACCTGATCAAGGGCCGCATCGAGATCGCCAACAGCGAGCTGGATGACATGGTCATCTTCCGCCCGGACGGCTACCCCACCTACAACTTCGCGGTGGTGGTGGACGACTGGGACATGGGCATCACCGAGGTCATCCGCGGCGACGACCACATCAACAACACCCCGCGCCAGATCAACCTGTACGAAGGCATCGGCGCGCCGGTGCCGAAGTTCGGCCACATGCCGATGATCCTCGACGAGCAGGGCGCCAAGCTGTCCAAGCGCACCGGCGCGGCCGACGTGATGCAGTACAAGGACGCCGGCTACCTGCCGGACGCGCTGCTGAGCTACCTGGCCCGCCTGGGCTGGTCGCACGGTGACCAGGAGCTGTTCAGCCGCCAGGAGCTGATCGACCTGTTCGACGTGAAGGACTGCAACTCCAAGGCCTCGCGCTTGGACATGGCCAAGCTGGGCTGGGTCAACCAGCACTTCCTGAAGACCGAGGATGTGGCCGCGATCGTGCCGCACCTGGTCTACCAGCTGCAGAAGCTGGGCCTGGACGTGGCCGCCGGCCCCGCCCCGGAGGACGTGGTGATCGCCCTGCGTGAACGCGTGCAGACCCTGAAGGAAATGGCCGAGAAGGCCGTGGTCTGGTACCAGCCGCTGACCGAGTACGACGAAGCGGCGGTGGCCAAGCACTTCAAGGCCGGTGCCGAGGTGGCGCTGGGCAAGGCCCGCGAGCTGCTGGCCGCCCTGCCGGAGTGGACCGCCGAATCGGTGGGTGTGGCCCTGCACGATGCGGCCGCCGCGCTGGAGATCGGCATGGGCAAGGTCGCCCAGCCGCTGCGCGTGGCCATCACCGGCACCCAGGTCAGTCCTGACATTTCCCATACCGTGTACCTGGCCGGCCGCAAGCAGGCCTTGAAACGCATTGATGTGGCCATCACCAAGGTAGCAACGGCCTGAGGCATCCTTGCCAGGCCCGAACCGGAGAACACGCATGCCCGCCAAGACCGCCACTGCCTGTACCGCCCCGCACCACCACGTCCACGACGCATCGGATTTCGTGGCGGTGGTCGAGCGCGTCTCGCGCGAACGCGGGCTGCGCCTGACCCCGATCCGCGCCAATGTGCTGAAGCTGATCGCCGAGGCCGGCAAGCCGGTCAAGGCCTACGAGCTGCTGGAATGGGTGCGTAACGGCAAGGGCGTGGGCGCTGATGCCCCGCCCACCGTGTACCGCGCGCTCGACTTCCTGATGGCCAATGGCTTCGTGCACAAGCTGGAGTCGGTGAATGCCTTCGTGGCCTGCCACCACCCCAGCAGCGCGGCGCACTCGGTGCCGTTCCTGATCTGCAACAGCTGCCACAGCGCGGTGGAACTGGAAGACCGCGAGATCGTCACCCAGCTGGAAAAGCGTGCCAAGGAGCTGGGCTTCCAGCCGCAGGCACAGACCCTGGAAGTGCACGGCCTCTGCGCGCGCTGCGCCGGGTAACGCAACGGTAGTGCCGGCCGCTGGCCGGCATGAGGAGCGGGGTCAGATCCCGTTGCCATTGGCAAAGGGATCTGACCCCGTTTCATATCGGCGCGACAGGGTCTGCGCCCTAGTCCATCGGCTTGGACCGGGTATCCACCCGCACGATCACCGACATGCCGGGCCGCAGCTGCGCGGCCAGCGTCTGACCTTCATTGATCGATATCCGCACCGGCAGCCGTTG
This sequence comes from Stenotrophomonas mexicanensis, assembly GCF_032911605.1. Classification (NCBI taxonomy): domain Bacteria; kingdom Pseudomonadati; phylum Pseudomonadota; class Gammaproteobacteria; order Lysobacterales; family Lysobacteraceae; genus Stenotrophomonas; species Stenotrophomonas mexicanensis. The sequence continues at coordinate 10,376 of NZ_JAWJTG010000020.1, read as the reverse complement.
CACCACCTTGGTGAAGTTGCCGCTGGCATTGTCCGGGCGCAGCACGCTGAACTCCGAACCTGTGGCGGGGGCGATTTCCTGCACGCGGCCGCGCAGTACCTGGCCGTGGAACGCGTCCACCGAGAACGTGGCCGGCTGGCCGACGGCCATGCCCCAGGTCTGGCCTTCCTTGTAGTTGGCCACCACCCATAGCGTGTCAGGCACCAGGAACAGCAGCTGCGAACCGGCGGCGACGTACTGGCCCACGCGCACGCTGGCTTCGCTGATCTGGCCGTCGCGCGGTGCGTGGATCACCGTGTTGGCCAGGTCGATGCGCGCCAGTTCCAGCTGCGCCTGTGCGCTTTCCACTTGTGCCTCCAGGCTCTTGCGCGCCACCTGGGTCGACACCAGCGTTTCCTCGGCGATGCGGATCTGCGCCTGCGACTGCTGCACGCTGGCCTGTGCCGAGGCCTGGGTGGTGCGGAACTTGTCGCGGTCGTTGACCGACACCAGTTGCTGCGCAGCCAGTTCCTCGTAGCGTTTCAATTCATTGCGCGAACGCTGCAGCTCGGCCTGGCCGGCCGACAGCGTGGCGTGCGCCGAAGCGATCTGCGCACGGTTCTGTGCCTGCGACTGATCCGAGTTGGCCAGTGCCGCACGTGCGCTGTCCAGCGTTGCCTGCGCCTGGGCGACACGCTGCGTATAGATGCGGTCATCGATGCGCAGCAGCGGCTCGCCCTCCCTTACGTGTTGGAAGTCCTTCACCAGCACTTCGGTCACGTAGCCGTTCACCTGTGGCGCCATCACCGTGATCTGCCCGCGCACATAGGCGTTGTCGGTCACCATCACTCTGCTGGTGAACGGCCACAGGTGCCAGGCGCGCAGGATCAGCGCAATCCCCAGCAAGGCCACCACCACCATCACCACCACGCTGCGCGCGCTGGGCTTGAGGTACTTCGGCGCGGCAGCCGGTGCCGCCGGCGTGGGCGCAGGTGCCGCATCGGTCGGCGGCGGTGGAGTGACGTTGTCGGCGTCGATGTCGTCGGGGCGGGGCGGTACGGGAGGCATGGAAGAGGACTCAGCGGGGTGCGGCCGGCGTGGCCGCAGCGAGGGAGGTGGGGTGGCGCTTGCGCCATTGCTTGAGCACGGCGGTGCGCAGTGACAGCAGCAGCAACCAGCACAGGAAGCCGATCGCCAGCCAACCGCTGAGGGTGAACACGTCGTTGAAGCCACGCACGTTGGCTTCGCGGCGCGTGGTCTGCGCCAGCTGCGCGCTGCCCTGCGCACTGCGCAGCACCGGGTCGGTGATCTGTGCGCTGTACAGTTGTTGCTGGATGCGCAGGCGCTGCGCCACCACCGGGTCGGCCGGGTCGAGCTGGCTGGTCAACGCGCTGGAGTACAGCTGCTCGCGGTGCAGCTGGAAGGTACCCAGCACCGCCGAACCGGCCAGGCCGCCCAGCGTCTGGGTGATCGACAGCGTCACCAGAAAGGTGATCATGTGGTCCACACCCTGCTTCAGCGCGGCGGAAATGCCGAGCATGATCAGAGGGCCCATGAACATGCCGGCACCCACCGAAGCCAGGAACTGGCTGACGTAGAAATCGTGCGGCCGATCCATGCTGGTGCGGTGCTGATCGAAGAAGGCGGCAGCGCCCAGCAGCAGGATCGCCATCAGCAGCTGCGGAATCAGCCGCTTCGGGCCGAAGGTCAGAGATGCACCCGCGATGCCCGTGACCACGCCCGCGAGGATCACCACGAACAGCGGGCGCATCTGGTCAGGCCCCATGCCCAGTGTGCGCATCAGGTTGACCACGCCGTAGGACTGTTCGGTGGTCAGGAAGCGGATCAGGAACGCGCCGACGATGAAGTGCAGTACCGGCAGCTTCGACAGCCAGCGGATCTGCAGCAGCGGATTGCGCCGGTAGTGTTCGATGATGAAGGCGGTGGTGGACAGCACGATCGCGGCGACCAGCGCCCAGCCCAGCCACGGTGTGTTGAGCCACCAGCGGGTGTAGCCCTGCGCCAGTACGATCACCAGCAGGGCGACGGCGGGGGCGAGCAGGGCGAAGGTGAGGAAGTCCAGCGGCTCGAAGGCTTTCACCTGGATGCCGGGCGGCAGCTTCAGCACCACCACCGCCGCGAACGCGCACAGCGCCAGCCCGGCTTCGAACGAATACAGCTGGTGCCACTGGCCGGTATCGACCAGGCCTGGCGAGACGATCCAGGCGATCGGCACCGCCAGCTGCGAGAGGCCCACGCCAACCACCAGCAGGTTGCCGGTGAACCGTCGTGGCAGCGCCTGCAGCATGTACAGCGTGCCCAGTGTCGAACAGGCGGCGCCAGCGAAGCCGCTGGCGGCACGGGTCAGCATCGTGGTCTCGAAGCTGCCAACGAACAGGTGCAGCACCGCCAGTGCTGCGTACAGGCCCAGGCCGATCTCGGCGAACAGGCGGATGCCGTACTGCTGGCGGAACTTGAAGGCCAGCAGGTTGGCCGTGACGTTGACCATTGCATAGGCCGCCACCAGCCAGCTGCCCTGGGTCGGCGTCAGTGCCAGCTGGCCCTGCAGGAAGGGCAGGTTGGCGGTGACCAGTGCATTGCCAAGGCCACCGGTGATCGCCACCAGCAGCGACACCAGTGCATAGGCCACGCGTCGATACGGTGGGTGCCAGGGCATCGACGCCGAACCGGGCATGGTCGGCTTCTCGTGCTCCTCCCAATCCGGAACCGGCTTCAGATACGGCTGGACCATCAGCGGGCCTCGCTGGCTGCTCCCTGGAGACCCCCGCGCAGCAGCTGCAGGGCACGCCCGGCCAGGTGGGCGCGCTCGTCGCGGGTCTTGCCGCGCAGGGCTGCGCCCAGCATGCCCGAGATCAGTGAAATGTCCGTCTTCTCCAGGTCGGCACGGCACAGTCCGGCGGCCTTGGCACGGGCGATCGGTGCTTCCAGCAGATCGCGCACGGTCTCGCGCGCGGTGCGCATGGCCGGCACGTCCGAATCGACCGCACGCCAGTAATCGGCCAGTGCCGGCGAATCGATGATGCGCTGGGCCATGCCTTCGAACACCTCGAACAGGGCATCGTCGCGGTCGCCGAGCTGCTCGACCTGGCGCCGGATACGGTCGACCGTACGTTGCAGCAGTGCCTGGATCAGCGCGGTGCGGTCGGGGAAGTTGCGGTACAGGGTGGCGCGGCCCACCTGGGCGCGTTCGACCACCAGGTCCAGCGGGGCGGTGACACCGTGTTGGCCGAACACATGATCGGCGGCGTCGAGGATGAGGGCACGGCGGGCAGCAGCATCGGCACGTTGGGCAGTCATGGAATTATTTTCGGACAAAAGTGTCCGATTGGCGAGACTTTGAGTGACGGGATTGTCCGCTTGTTGTGGTACGCACATCTTTGTGACGAATGCGTGATGGATGCTGCACAAAGAGATGGGGGCCAGAAGGCCCCCATCGGATCTGCTCGCATTGGATCCACGCCATGCGTGGGCTGAGGCTGGGGTCAGAACCCATTCCTCTGGAATGGGATCCGACTCCACTACGCGATCAGAAGAACGCGCGGATGCCGAATGCGACACCACGGCCCGGCAGCGGCGAGTAGTCGCGCAGCAGCGAGGTGTGCGGGCGCACTTCACGGTTGGTCAGGTTGCTGCCATCCAGGAACACTTCGTAGCTGTTGCTCGCGTTGCGATCCCAGCGGTAGGCCAGATGCGCGTCGACCAGGGTGTAGCCGTCGCTCGGCGCTTCGTTCTGGGCGACATCCTTCTGGCGGCTGTAGCGGACCGCACCGACCGAGGCGCGCCAGCCGTCCTTCGACCAGCGCAGGTCGGCGCCGACGCGGGCCGGGGCGATGCGCGGCAGGTAGCCGGTGTTGGCCAGCTCCACGCTGTAGTTGTGGTTGTGGTCGCCATGCGGCACGGCGATGTCGAGGTTGCGGCTGCCGTTGCCATCCAGCTTGGCCTTCACGTAGTCGCCGAACACGCGCAGGTCCCAGTCACCGGCGCCGCCTTCGAACAGGTGCACCAGCGCTTCGGCTTCGGCACCGCGGAACACCGCATCCTGCTGCGTCCAGGCGCGGACCGGCAGACCCTCGGTAACGCCGGTGTCGGCCAGGTAGATGAAGTCCTTGAATTTGGTCTGGTAGACCGACGCCGAGAAGTCCAGGCGTTCGCTGTGGGTGTGGATGCCCAGTTCCACGCGCTGGCCGCGCTCGGTCTTCAGGTTGGCGTCACCGATTTCCAGCGAGCGGGTGGCGATGTGTGTGCCGGCGGCATACAGCTCTTCGTTGGTCGGTGCACGCTCGGAGCTGTCCACGCCGATGCGAAGGTCAACGGCATCGTTGAGCTTCCAGATGCCGGCCGCAGACAGGTTGGTGGCGCCGAAGGTGCGGCGGCGATAGTCGCCGGTCGGGTCCAGCTTGACCTGGTCGTGGCGGCCGCCCAGTTCCAGCTTGAACGGGCCGAACTGCTTTTCCTGCAGTACGAACAGGCCGATGTTCTTCGTGCCGGTATCCGGAACGAACGCCTCTTCGCCCTTGGCACCGAAATCACTGTTGCCGAACTGCAGGCCGAAGGCGCCGTCCCAGCCGCCGATCTGCTGCTGCACGGCTTCCAGGCGCGCCTCGATGCCACGGTTGGTGAAGCGGGTGGACGGCGTGCCGGCTTCCAGCTCTACGTGTTCGTAGTCGGTGTAGGCCACGCGTGCATTGATGTTCTTCAGGAACGAGACCGGGTTGTAGATGCCGGCCTTGGTCTCGAAGCGGTTCTGCACCATGTCGATGCGCACGTCATGCTCGTCGCCGCCTTCCTCTTCATCGCCATGGTCGTGGCCGTGGTCATGGCCATGATCATCGCCATCGGCATGCACGTGCGCGCCATTGGGAATGCCGTAGTTGGTGCGATAGGTGCTGGCCGATACGCCGAAGTAGCCGCCGTCGCCCAGCCAGGTCGCGCCGACGCCGCCGGCGCGGGTGCGGATCGAGCTGTTGTCGAGGCGGCCGCGGCTCGGTTCTTCGCCTTCTTCGCCCGCGTGGTCATGGTCGTGATCGTGATGGTCTTCAAGGCTGTCGATCACTGCATAGCCGGGAATGCGGTAGTCGTCGCCATTGCGCACCAGGCCGTCCACATGCAGCACGACATTGCCGCTGACGCCATCGAGGCGGAACATGCCGCTGCGCTCGTTGTTCACCGAATTGCCGCGCAGCTCGGCGCGGCCGCTGAGCGGGCGCTCCGGCAGCTCGCGGGCGATGCGGCCATCCACCACATTGACCGCGCCACCGATGGCGCCACTGCCGAACAGCAGCGTGGCCGGGCCCTTCAGCACTTCGATCTGGTCGGCCAGGAACGGCTCGATGCTGGTGGCATGGTCGGCACTGACTGTGGACGCATCCATGTTGCCCATGCCGTTGGACAGCACGGCCACGCGCGGGCCTTCCTGGCCGCGGATGATCGGGCGGCCGACGCCAGGGCCGAAGAACGTGCTCTGCACGCCCGGCAGCTTGGCCACGGTATCGCCGAGGGTGCCGGCCTTCTGCTCGTCCAGGCGTTCGCCGGCCAGTACCTCCACCGGGCGCGCCAGCGATTCGGCATCGCCCTGCAGTGGCGACGCGGTGACCTGCACCGACGACAGTTCAGTCAGGTGGCGGTCACGCTGAGCGCTGTCATCGCCGGCGGCAAAGGCAACCGAAGGCAGCAGGGCGGCGAGGGCCAGAGCGAGGGAATGCGGCTTCAACCGCGGGGTGTGGGCGGGCATGGAGCGGGTCCTTTGTTACAGTGTATCAATCGCTGGGCGCACGTATCCCGTCAGCGGGACAGGGGGAGGGAAACCGTGCGGGTCGGGAACAGATGTTATATTATTCCATAACGATTCGCCGACCCTGCTGGAAGTCATGTCCCTGTCCTCACGCCTGCGCCACCTGCTAGACCGTTTCGGCGCCACCGGTTCGATGCTGTGCGCGGTGCACTGCGCGGTGATCCCCGTGCTGCTGGCCGCGGCGCCGTCGCTGGGCCTGTCGTTCTGGCTGAGCGATGGGGTGGAACAGGCGCTGGTGGTGTTCGTCACCCTGCTCGGATTGTTCAGCCTGGTCTGGGGCTACCGCCGGCACGGTGCGCTGCGTGCGCTGGGCTTCCTGATTCCCGGCCTGGTCGCGTTGTGGGCCGGCGTGCTGTACGACCCGCTGCACCACAATGCGGTGCCACACGCGGTGGTGATGACCATCGGCGGCCTGCTGGTGGGAGTCGCCCATCTGGTCAACCTGCGCCTCAACCACGGTCACGTGCACGACGCCAGCTGCGCGCACTAGGCGCTCCGTGATAGGATTTTCGATCGTGCGCGGGGGCGCCCAGCAAGGCGGCCCCGCCGAACCCGTGTCAGTACGGGGTAACCAGATTTCACATTTGAGGAGTTGAAGACATGGGTAAGGGTGACCGCAAGACCGCCAAGGGCAAGCGCTACAACGCCAGCTACGGCAACGCCCGTTCGCACACCGCGAGCAAGGTCGCCGTAGGCGCCGCCGCTCCGGTTGCCAAGAAGACCGTGGCCAAGGCTCCGGCGAAGAAGGCTGTGGCGAAGAAGGCCGTCGCCAAGGCCTGATCCGGCCTAGACCGGTTCAATGAAAAACGCGGCGCCTGGCGCCGCGTTTTTTTATGCCTGTCCGGCGAGCCGAGCGTGGGCTCGGCTCTACAACCGGATCAGCGCAGGGTTTTCTTCAGCGTTTCCGGATTGCCGTCGTTCGGTGCAGCCGGCACCTGCAGCAGGTGCGCCAGCAGCGGGTAGACGTCGACATTGTCGAAGCCATCGATCACCAGGCCCTGGCGGAACGACGGGCCGCTGGCCACGAATACCGCGCGCATGGAGGGCAGGGCATTGTCGTAGCCATGCGAGCCACGATCCTGATGGTCTCGCTTGGCGATCTTCTCCTGGTGCAGGGCATCCCAGCCTTCATCCATCATGCAGACAATGGCGGGAATGCGCGGGTGGGTGCCGTAGTGCAGGCGCGGCGGCAGGTTCTCTTTCTTCCAGCACTCGTAGTGCGCGTGACGACCGAGCAGGGCGCGCTCGGCTGCGGCTTCGTGACCGGCCAACGGCGCAAAACCCACCGACTGGCCCTGGCTGACGTTGCGAGCGATGGCCGGGGCGGCCATTGATTCGGTGGAGATCACCTGGCCGACCGGGACGCTGGCCATGCCATGGTCGGAGACCACGATCACGTTGGTGATCGCGGCCAGGCCGCGCTGCTGCAGTCCATCGAGCACCTGGCCGACGATCTGGTCGGCGCGCACGATGGCGTCGGCATACTGCTTCGATTCGGGGCCGTAGTTGTGGCCGGCCTTGTCCACGTGCTCCATGTACAACGTGGTCAGTTGCGGTGCGTCGGCATCGGTCTGTGCAAGCCAGTCCAGCACGGTGCCCGCGCGTTGTTCCAGCGGTTCCTTGCCGTCGTACACGCGCCATTGGCTTGGGCGCACACCACGGATTTCCGATTCACTGCCCGGCCACGAGGTGGTGGCCGAACGCACCCCGGCGTTCTCGGCGCCGACCCAGATCGGTTCGCCGCCCCACCAGCCGCTGGTGGTGACCGCCTCACGGTTGCTCAGCTCGAACCGGCCTAGGGCTTCATCGTCCATGCTGTTGTTGACGATGCCGTGGTGGTCCGGGCGCAGGCCGGTGACGATGGTGTAGTGGTTGGGGAAGGTCAGCGACGGATAGGACGGGGTCATCCAGCGTGCACGCACGCCGCCGTCGATCAGTCGCTGCAGATTCGGGGTCAGGCCGCGGTCCAGTGCATCGGCGCGCAGGCCGTCGATGGAGATCAGCAACAGCTTCGGCGGCGTGGCCGCAGCGACAGCGGTGGGAGCGGAGGCGGAAGGGGCGGGCGCGGTGGTGGTGCAGGCCGCCAATGGCAGCAGCAGCGCCAGCGCGCAGGTCAGGCGTACGGAAGTCATCCGCGCATGATAATCCGGTGCAATGACGCGCCCAAGACACGGCGCGCTATCGCGCGCCGTGTCCGCGCATTTTTCCTTATCCCCGCGCCTGTCGGCGCGCCCCCTTCAACAAGAAGGGGGTTTTTCTCCAGACATATTCCTGATGCTTCCATCCACGCATGGCGTGGATCTACCGTGTCGACCAAGGTCGACACCTACCAGCAACCGGACCCACCCCGCCTCCGCGCAGGAAGCTCGCTGTTGCTGTTGCTCTAGCCTCTGCGGGTGCCGGGCGCAGCCCGGCAAACCCTCTCAGGCGAACAGCGGTGCCTGGCGTTGTTCCAGTCGCAGCAGCGCGGCCTTGGTTTCCAGGCCACCGCCGAAGCCGGTCAGTGCCCCGTTGCTGCCGATTACACGATGGCAGGGCAGGATGATCGGCAGCGGATTGCGCCCATTGGCAGCGCCGACGGCGCGGGTCGCACTGGGCTGGTCCAGGTGCTGCGCCAGCTGCAGGTAGCTCCAGGTCTGGCCGAACGGGATCAACGCCAGCGCCTGCCACACACGCAGCTGGAACGGCGTGCCGCGTGGCGCCAGCTCCAGGTCGAAGCTGCTGCGTTCACCGTGCAGGAACTGCAGCAGCTGCTCGCGCGCTTCCGGCAGCGCATCCGGCGCGTAGTGCCAGTCGTCTCGGCCGCGTGCCGGGTGGCGGTTTTCCGGGAACAGCACATGGGACAGGCCACGCTCGTCGCCGGCGATGGTCAGCACGCCGATCGGGCTGTCGAAACGGTCGAACAACAGGGTCATGTCGGTTCTCCAACGAAAGTGCCGGACAGATGCCAAAGATGCAGCACGGCATAGGCGCGCCAAGGGCGCCACGGTTGCGAGCGTGCTTCGGTGGCGCGTTCGCTCAGGCGCTGGCCCTGCGCGTGGCCGAGCACCTGCTGCAGTACCAGGTCACCGGCGGGGAAGGCATCGGGCTGGCCGAGCCCGCGCAGGGCGATGTACTGCGCAGTCCACGGGCCGATGCCGGGTAGTGCCACGCAGCGCGCAACGAACTCTTCCAGTGCTTGACCGGGCCCGAAGTCGAGCGCGCCGCTGGCGCAGGCGGCGGCCAGTGCGCGAACGGTGGCGGCGCGGCTGCGCGGCAGGCCGATCGATTCCAGCGGCGCTTCGGCCAGCAGCTCGGGGGCCGGGAACTGGCGATCGAATTCCGATGGCATGCCCGGCAGGTGTGCGCCATAGGCATCCACCAGCCGCCGCGCGAAGGTCGTGGCCGCAGCGACGCTGACCTGTTGGCCGAGCACCGCGCGCACGCCCACTTCGAAGCCATCCCAGCCGCCCGGTACGCGCAGCCCGGGACGTTCGGCAATGCCGCGCGCCAGCAGCGGCTCTTCGCCGAGCGCGGCGTGTACCTGCTGCAGGTCGGCGTCCAGATCGAACACGCGACGTACGCGGCGCACGATGTCCGGGATCAGGCGCGGATCCACCGCACCCAGCTGCAGGCGCAGCTCCGGGCGCTTGGGGTCGGCAGTGACGCGCAGCAGGGTGGGGCGCTCCGGTGTGCCGAGTACGCGCTGGTAGCTGTCCTCGCCGATCAGCTCGATGCCGGGCAGGCTGCGCTTGCGCAGGAAGGCCAGCATGCGTGGGAAATCCAGTGGTGGCCGGTATGCCAGACGCAGTACCAGGCAGCCATCGTCGGCGGCCAGCGGCTGGTGCTGGCGACGCAGTGCCGTCGGTGCCATGCCACAGCCCTGTAGGAAGGCGGTATTGAAACGGCGCAGGCTGTTGTAGCCGGCGGCCAGCGCGACGTCGGTCACCGGCAGCGTGGTCTCGGTCAGCAGCTGCTTGGCCAGCAGCAGGCGATGGGTGGCGTGGATCTGCCCTGGCGTTGCGCCCAGATGTTCGACGAACAGGCGCTGCAGCTGGCGCGCGCTGAGTCCGATCTTCTCTGCGAGGTCGGCTACCGGCTGTTCCTGCAGGAAGCCACCATGGATCAGGGCCAGTGCGCGCTGCACGGTCTGCCCGGCCAGTGCCTGCTGCGCCTGCGGTGCCAGCTCGGGGCGGCAGCGCAGGCACGGGCGGTAACCGGCTGCCGCAGCAGCGGCCGCAGTCGGGTAGTAAGTGATGTTGCGTGGCTTCGGTGGCGGTGCCGGGCACACGGGGCGGCAATAGATGCCGGTGCTGCGCACGGCGGTGAAGAACGCGCCGTCGAAGCGTGCGTCGCGGGCCAGGCGGGCGCGGTCGCAGGCGGCGGTGTCGAGGGCAAGGGCGGTGTCCATGGCGTCAGTCTAGGCGCGTGCGGGCGGCGATACTCGCCGGATTCGGACATGGATGCTGGAGGGGGTACTGGCAGGGCTTGCAGCCCTGCACCCGCAACGTCACCGTCAACGTCTCAATCAAAAGCTGGCAGTCCGTGGGATGGCGGGGCGGTGTGGGCTGGCAGGACACGCCGTAAACCCGTCCATGGGGGCTCG